>NZ_JALUFF010000029.1 GCF_027052235.1 Thermococcus sp. | reverse complement strand
ATAATGGCCGGCGGCTATGCGACGAGGCTCTGGCCCATAACCAAAGACAACCCCAAGGCCCTCTTACCAGTCGGTGAGAAGACGATACTCGACTACATCATGGAGAAAGTCGGCGAGCTTGACCTCGAAACGTACATCTCGACCAATCGGTTCTTCGAGGCCCATTTCAGGCCCTACGCGGAGAAGTACGGTGCTGGATTAATCGTCGAGGATACCCTCCATGAGGAGGAAAAGTTAGGGACGATAGGTGCGATGAAGAAAGCGCTCGAGGAACTTGGGCTGGACGATTACCTCGTCATAGCCGGCGACAACCTCTTCTCCTTCTCCCTGTCGGACTTTCTCCGCGCTTACGACGGCAGGACTCTCATTGCTGTCTACGATGTCGGCGACCTTGAACTGGCAAAACGCTACGGTGTTGTCGTCCTCGAGGGAGATAAAGTCGTCTCCTTCCAGGAGAAGCCTCCCCAGCCCCAGTCCACGCTCATAAGCACCGGCGTTTACGTCTTCCCGAGGGCAGTGATGGAGCGTATAGATGAGTACCTCTCCGATGGAAACAGGGATTCCCCGGGCTATTTCATCCAGTGGCTCCTTGAAAAGGGTGCGGAGATCAAAGCATACCGCTTTTCAGAGTACTGGTACGACATAGGCTCGGCGGACAGCTACCTTGAGGCCCTTAAGACCCTCCTCCGGGAGAGCCACATCGAGGAGATCCAGATAAGCCCCTATTCCAAGATAATCCCGCCGGTGGTCATCAAAAGGGGTGCCAAAATCCTCGGCCGCTCCATCATCGGCCCATTCGCCTACATCGGCGAGAACTGCACAATAGAGAACTCGGATGTGAGCGATTCGATAATCTTCAGGGACACGGTCATCAGGAACTCCACGATATGGCGCTCCATCATCGACGAGAAGTGCGAGATAAGGAACCTGGAGCTGAGGAAGAGCCTCGTTGGCGGCCACGCGAAGATACAGCGGGGAGAATGAGGAACGTGCACAATCCTTATATTACTCCCGAAAGTACTGCCACAGGAATAAAGAAAGGCTGGTGAAACCATGGGGGGCAACAAAGTACTCCAAACTCTTCTGTCCCTTAATGAGCGAATTCTGCGCCCGAGGTACGCCCTTATCCTACTCACCATTTTAGCCGCTGTAATCCGCCTCATCCCGATGCGCTTCAAGTACCTCCTCGGCTACGACCCATACTTCCACTTAGCATACACTCGCTATGCTCTGACCCATGGCTGGGTGAACTTTTTTCCCTACGCTCTTGGTCCGTGGGGCATTCAAATACGGCTCTTTCACCCCCTTGGCCTCTGGATGACTCCCGCGTACATTTATAAACTCATTTCTCCCTTTGGAGTTTCTCTCTACAACGCCTTCCGTATTACTCCGGTTATCTTCGGCGTTCTCACTGTGGTCTTAGTGTATTTCTCAGTTCTTCGAGCCTATGGTAAAAGGGAGGCCTTTTTAGCGGCTTTTCTCTTGGCGGTTAGCTTTGCCCACGTCTTCCGTTCGATGGCTGGCTACTACCGCGGCGACAACTACATGCTCTTCTGGTATGCCGTTGGACTCGCGGCCATTGCCTCTGCCCTTACCTGCCGCTGCAGCCGCTACGTGCGCTTTGCGCTCTACCTCGTTCCAGGCCTCTCGGCGGGACTCGCCGCCGCGTTCTGGCAGGCCTACTACCCTATATTCTCCATCTTCCTATCAAATTCACTCCTCCTTGCCCTTGGGGCTTTTCTCCTTGGAAAAGATGAGAAGGTCACCGACGGGCTTGCCGTCTCCCTCTCCCTCCTCCCCGGTGTTTTACTCGCCAACTGGATTGGTGAAAAGCTTGGCTATGGCATGACGGGGGAAACGAGGTGGCTCGGGAAAAACCTTGCCAAGGAGCTGGGAGTTCACTTTGGGATCCTGAAGGACGTCTTCCTCATCGTCTTCCTCAAGTATGCCCTGATCTTGTCTATCCTCGCCATTTTGATCCTCATTCTAATCGCGCGTTTTACAAAAGATCGCCGCATCAGGTGGGCCGTTGCTCTGATTGGAGTCACGATCGCCTTCTTCTTGACCTTTAGGTACTACGGTATCGTCGAGGAGGCTTTTCATAGAATTTTCCCCGTTGCTCCTATCGGGGAAACCCAGAAGACGAACTGGCCCAACTGGTGGGAGGCCTACGGCATCTCCGGAGTTCTGTTCCCCCTCTTTTTCCTCCGCTTCCGCAGGCCTACAACTTCCGACTTCCTCATTCTGGGGACTGCGGTAGTTTTAATCCCCATGACCCTCGTCTGGACGAGGTTCCTCTTTGTAGGTTCCCTCGCGGTGGCCATCTTAGTCGGGATAGGGCTTGTCGATACGTTTGAGTTTCTCTCCTCAAAGGTGGGTGCAGAGTGGAAGCGGGCGGCCGTTGCAGTTCTACTTCTTTTGCTCCTTCCATCGGCCTCTGCATATCAGGGGTTCTCATCAACTCTCGCCGTTCACCCATTCGTTGATGACCATTGGGCCGATGCTTTGACGTACCTCGGAGAGCACTCCAGCATTAACGACGTCGTCCTTACCTGGTGGGATCAGGGGCACTGGGTGACCTACTTCTCGAACAGGGCGCCCGTTGCTCAAGGAAGTCCAAGTAGATGGGTTGCAAAGTACTACCTTGGTCTCATTCCCAGCAAAAACCTGATGGGTGCCGGCGTTGACTACGTTATCGTCTCCTACGACACCCTCGGGGAGTTCGGGGCTGTGATGGACACCGCGGGGGTGAACGAGAGCGATTATGCCCTCGTCATTCTCCACCTTGATTCCTCGTATGGTGGAGTCTTTGTGTTCTCTAATGGGCCTTACTCTCTCATGGCCGCCCCGGGGAAGACATGGGACGTAAAGGTCAGTCTTAGGGGACAGGTTATCATCCCAGCCGAGGTTTTCGTTGAGTCTGGGAAGGCCCTCACCCGGGTGGAGCTTTCCAGCAGGCCAACCGCGCCCGTTTATGTATACATTAACCTCAACTACGGCTACGCTGTGATTATGAACAGAAACGCCTTCGACACGGCCCTCGCGAAGCTGATGTTTACGAACGAGTATCCTGATTATTACAAGCTCATCTACTCCGATGGAGGGCTTGTGAAGATCTTCAAGTTCGTCCATCCCAACGTTATTGTCACCTCCGAGAACAATTCGGTCGTCTTGAAGTTCACTAACGCCACCGGAACTGGCGTTGGGATATATGGCTACCTCGACAACGGGACTCTGGTGTTTAAGAAGTGGTACAGTGTTGCGGGGAAAGACGAGTTCCTGCTTCCTGAGAACCTCAACGGGAGCGTCGTTATCAGGTATACTTACAGTAAGGGAAAGACCGTGTGGGATAGGGGGGTATTTAGGATCAGGGATGTTATTGAACAAGACCAAAACCAGCGCTGAGGTTGAACCATTTTAAATCATGGAGGCCATGAAATGCTTGAACTCATAAAACGGGAGTTTGGAAACATCAAAAGTCCCCTCTACAGGAACTCCATCTACATCTCACTCTCCTCACTCACGACAGCACTTGCGGGTTTCATCTTCTGGGCCGTGGCGACGAGGCTTTATCCAGCTGGCGAAGTTGGAGTAGCTTCCGCAGTCGTTTCCGCATTAAACCTAACCTTCCAGCTCTCGATGCTTGGCATGAACTACGCTTTAATCCGCTTTTATCCAGAATACAGTGAGAGGGCGGCGGGAACTGCTCTCTTTGTGACATCTATTGCCAGTTTGGTTTTTTCCCTCGTTTATGGCCTGCTTATGGTAAACTCAAAGGCCTTCCGCGGCTCCTCACCAGCCGTGTTCTTAGCAGTCTTCGTGGTTTTCTCTATTGTTGGGACTGCCTATAACGTCCTCTCGACCTACGCCATAGCCAGAAGGAAAGCGGAGCACAGCTTTATCCAGAGCTTGCTCTTCTCGGCAAGGTTTGCTTTTCTGTTCATTCTCACTGCCCTTGGAGCGCTGGGTATAATCTCATCCTTCGGCCTTGGCCTGCTGTTGGGCTTACTCTATGCTCTGGTTTTCGTTGGAGGGGTTCTGCCGCGCCTTGACCGCGAGTTCCTGAGGGATGCCTTCAGGTTCTCCCTCGGGAACTACATAGCAGGAATAGCTAATACTGCTCCGAACTACCTGATGCCAACCCTTGTATTGAGCATGCTCGGGAAGGAGGAGGCGGCTTACTTCTACATGGCCTTTGCGGTGGGGAACCTCATACTCTTTGTCCCCAACGCGATAAACACCTCCTTTTTCGTCGAAGGTAGTCACGGGCTTAAAAATATGAAAGGAACCCTGAAAAAAGCGGTATTTTTTAGCTACATCTATCTGGCCTTCGCAACGGTTTTCGTCTGGCTCTTTGGTGGTTATATTCTGAGGTTCTTTGGGGAGGGTTACGTTGGTAGTCTTGGGCTTCTTAAGTTAATGGTCCTTGGAGGATTCCTTGTCGTCCTGGTGAACTTCTCGATAACTGTCTTGAACATCCAAAAGAGGGTGAGGGAAGTCGTGGCAATTAACGTGACGAAGGCTGTTCTCTTCCTCGGGCTGAGTTATCTGCTCATGCCGAGGCTCGGGATTGAGGGTGTTGGCT
>NZ_JALUFF010000028.1 GCF_027052235.1 Thermococcus sp. | reverse complement strand
CTGGCTCTTCCTACTCGCGACAGACGTCTTCGGAAACAACTTCATCCTTCAGTCGTCGGTTCCCTCTCTCTTCTACGGGGGTGCCCTCATATACTTTGGAGCCGTTCTGTGGAGATACGTGATATCCCAAAACAAGGTGGAGGCACTCTTTCCCCTCGGGCTGATACTCTTGGGAGCGCTCAACATAACGTATCCCGTAACAAGGAATATCGAGTGGTTTGCTCCCATAGGGTTCATGCTGGGCGCCATCTTCAGGTTGACAGCCGCAACGGGAGCCCTTAGATTCGCGTTCTACGAGATACTCCCGCCAAGGAAACCCAGTAGCACGGGAATGCCCCCCGGAGCCTTTATGATATCTCCATCCACACAAAACAAGGCCCTTCCAGACTTCTGCTCAAAGCCCGGGATAATAGTAATAACGCGTATGCCCCCTTCAAAAATACTCGAAAAAGTTCATCCTGAATCTATAGTGTTCTGGGTAACCCGAGTGAGTGAGGGCAAACTAAACGACAAACCTGTAATTTACGCAGTCTCCCCAACCAAAATGGGCATCCTGACGGACCTCCTAGCGAAGGCCATTGAAAGGGGTTACGTCACTGTGTATATGGACACTTTTGAATATCTGATGGTGGAAAACGGCTTCGAAAACGCCCTGAAGTTCATCCTCTCTTTGAAGGACAGGATAATTTCCGTAGGAGGGACCATAATACTTGTGATTGACTACGATGCCCTCTCGACAAAAGAGCTCAAACTACTGGAAAAGGAGTTCAAAAAGATAGAGTAGAAGTCAGACTAAGCCCAGCTTTTCAAGAAAACGCCTCGAATATTTTGTATCTTTTTCAAGTTCAGCCTTCTGGAGGAGCTGCCTCTCTATGGCCCTCAGTGCGTCGTGCACCGCCTGTATGGCACCCCACGTTTCCCCGGTCGCCACGAAGACTCCTCTGTCCGTAACGACCCTCATCCTAGCCTGGTAGAGGTGAACACCGCGGAACTTCTCGTTGAAGCGCCTTATGTAGAGGTAGATTATGCCCTCCTGACCAAGCAGTTCTTCGTAGCCGTCAACGAAGCGCTTGATGTCCTCTATTATTCTCTCCCTGGTGAAGTCGCTGAGTATCTCGGCGTCGCCACCGAGCTGGAGGTAGAAGCGGGCCTCCTTCTCCACCATTCTCGATATCGGCAGAAGCAGGTCCTTCACCGTGAGAATTCCCACAACCTTGTTGTCCTCATTCGTCACCACGAGGCCGTCAATGTCGTTGTCCAGCATCGTTGCCACGGCTTCCCTAACCCTAGCGTCAGGGGATATCGTTATAACCCCCCGTATCATCACGTCGCGGAGGGGCATGCTGAAGGGCGGTATCTTCTCCCCTGCCACCTCTCCGTACTGAGACTTGAAGCGCGGCTTGATGAACCTTATTATAAGATCATGGAGCGTCACCAACCCCTCAAGCTTACCCTCCTCGTTCACTATAGGTATCCTCGAGATGGCGTGGTCGCGCATTGTGGCGAAGGCCTTGGCCACCGTATCATCTGGCTTCAGGGTGATGACGTCCTTCGTCATAAACTCATCTATTCTCCTCCTTCCAAAGTCACCTTCAGACACTTTCCTAAGGAGTTCTATGTCGCTTATTACCCCAATGATTTCAGCCTTGCTCTCCCCAACGGGGAGGGAGCGAAGGTCGACTTCCATCATGAGTTTTGCTGCCTTGCTAAGGTCTTCATCCGGTTTTATTACCGGTGCGGGCTTGTAAACATCCCTAACCTTTGCCTTGGTCGGGTCCCACTTGAGGTGGGAGCGTATAATGAGATCCTGAGTCAGGACCCCCTTGTACAGGTTCCCGTCGAAGACCAGAATCAGGTCGGGGTCTTCCTTCTCAAAAATCCCGATCGCCTCAGAAAGCGGGGCGTCGATGTCTATCTTTTGAAACTTGTCTGTCATAACCTCCTGCACCAGAATTCCGACCATGCTGTCACCTCCCAGCACTTATTATTAGGGCGGCCGAGGATTTAAACCTTTGCCACCGAGAAGTTTTAGTTAACCTGGGTTAATAAAATTTTCGCGGAAAGATTTATAAAATCGAAGCAATAACTCCCACACGCGCCGGGGTAGCCTAGCCTGGGAAGGCGCGGGACTCGAGATCCCGTGGGCGTTAGCCCACCAGGGTTCAAATCCCTGCCCCGGCGCCAACTGCCGAGCCATCACCTTTTTAGGCGATTCTCATGGGCAAACGGGTGGAAAACAACCCTCTGACTATTAAGGTGCGGTCAATAGAACGCAAATATCACTGCGGACGGTTAGATTCAAGGAAGCCCTTCGTTATTAGACTCGACGGACGGACGTTTTCCAGATGGACCGAGGATCTCGAGAGGCCCTTCGATATCCGACTTCTCAAACTCTTCACCGAAACCACACGAAACCTGTTCCAGGAGCTCGACAACCTCAGGTTCGCCTATGGTCAGAGCGACGAGGTTTCACTCCTCTTCTTCCCCCTTCGCCCAAACAGCCAGCCAGTCTTCGGGGGGAAGGTCTACAAGGTAATTTCCCTGAGCGCATCAATATTCACGGCAACGTTCAACAGAATTCTCCCAGAGTACCTACCCGAAAAGGAGCCCGCGAACTTCGACTCACGCGTGATTCAGTTTGACTCACCGAAAGACGTTCTGGACTATTTCCTCTGGCGCTGGAGGGATGCAGTCAGGAATTCAAAGAACAGCCTGGCAAGGATCTATCTTTCACCAGAGGAAATGACGAACAAAACTTCCAATGAGCTCATAGAGCTTGCGAGAGCCCGGGGTGGCAACTGGGAAGCCCTGCCCACGGGGCTAAGATACGGCTGGGCCCTTCACGCGGATTACTCCACCGGAAGACTGAAGGTAGTGGAAGTGGAGACGTTTCCCTTCGAGAAAATGGAGAAGAAGGTGCTCGCGAGTCTCAGGTACCTCCCGTGACCTCAGGTCGTTATGTACGCCCCATCCTTCTCAACTATGACCGTGTGCTCGAACTGACTAACCATGCCCCCTCTGACTTCCCTCAGTATAGGGTACGAGTATATTGCACCGGCCCGGTCAAGCTGGGAGAGGGCGAGTTTGAGCTGTCCCTCGGGCATAAAGCCCTGAAGCCAGCGGTAGGCAAAGGGGAGCGTCTTGTACTCCCTCTTTATGTGCATCAGAAGTCTTCTTGCCTGGGCACTCCTTACAGGCCTGTCCCTGACGTACATGAATATCAGCGCCGGTGGAACCTCGATAACCTGTCCGGCGCCCGTGGTCGCGAAGGGCTCTATCGCTATGACGTCGCCCTCCTTCAGCTCGTAAGTATCAGCTTGCCGGTAGACGTTCGGTATGCTCACGCCAGCGTGGAGCTTGAAGCGCTCTATTTTGTGCCCGCTGAGGTTCACTATCGGGTTGAAGCCCTTCCCCCTTATCGTCTCCTCGATGGCCTTTCCAATCTCCCTTATCTTTACGCCCGCCCTTACCGTTGCTATCGCGTTCTCGAGGGCCTCTCTCGAAGCTTCCATGAGCTCGTCCTCCTCCATTCCAACCCTGAAGGTCAGAGCCGTGTCGGCTATGTAACCCTCCACGTGGACACCGAGGTCGAGCTTGAGGTAGTCTCCCTCGTTGAGTGCCGTCTCATCGCCCCTGTAGGGCGTGTAGTGGGCGGCGTTTGAGTTTATCGAGAGGTTGCAGGGAAAGGCAGGCTTCCCGCCGAGCTCAGCGATCCTGCGCTCGACGAACTCCGCTATATCGTAAAGCCTTGCCCCAGGCTTTATCAACTCCACAACTTCCTCCTTGACCCTGCGTGCGATTTCCCCAGCCTTTATCAGCGCTTCCCTCTCGTCCACTTTCTACCACCGGAAAAGAAAGGTTCCGCAAGCCCTTAAACCTTTCCCACCCGAGAAAAGCTTTATATTGGGTGCTATCCCTTAACCTACGGTGGGCCCATGCTAGAGCTTGGGAAGTACATCAACATCTCAGACGACGTTTTCGTTGTAAAGAACCTCATAGGCTCGATCCTCGAGGGGGTTGGGCTCGCTTACCTCTTTCCAGTTCTAATCGCGTGGTTTTACCCTGAGGAGCTAAAATACGTGGTCTACTTTGCAGTCCCCGGCACTTTCAGCATACTCTTCGGGGCCTGGCTCGGAAGGCACCAGGAAAAGCTCGAGGACGTCAACCTCCGCCAGGCGATGGTGGCCGCTGCCTTCACATGGCTCTTCGCATCATTCATCAGCGTGGTTCCCTTTATGTACATCGCCAACATGTCCTTCGTGGATTCCTACTTCGAGAGCATGAGCGCCTGGACAGGAACGGGGCTAACGATGATGACCCACCTCTCCAGTTACCCCCACATACTCCTCTTCTGGCGCGCCTGGATGCAGTGGCTTGGAGGGATTGGGATAGTCCTCGTCGCGCTCACGATCCTCATACGCCCGGGCGTTGCCGCCGCAAGGCTCTACAAAGCGGAGGCGAGGAGCGAGAGGATACTGCCCAATCTGGTCAACACATCCAAGGTCATCTTCGAGATATACCTCGTTCTCACCCTCCTTGGAGTTTACCTCTACTACATAAACGGGATGAACCTTTTTGATGCACTCACGCACTCCATGACCGGCC
>NZ_JALUFF010000027.1 GCF_027052235.1 Thermococcus sp. | reverse complement strand
AGTAGTCCGCGTAGCCCTTCTGGGCGGTTTCTTCTACAGCTGGGTTGGGGCCGGGGGTGCCCATATAGGCAGCGGCCCCTCCGAGCACCAGGCCAAAGAGGCCCAGCACCAGCAATCCAAACCCTACCAATTTTTTCCTCATGTGTCTTCACCTCTCCATATGTAATTCTAATATTACATATGCATGCAGAGTTTATAAAGTTTTCGGGTGTTGAGAAGGAAGGCGAGTATAGTCGATTTTCGCTGGTTCTTGTTCTACAAAACAGGCAATATTTGGAAAAGGGGGAAGAGGAGATAAAAACCCTAAAGCTTCTCCGCCTTCACTGTGAACTTTTTGTTGAGGGGCAGTCCCTCGAAGAGCTCGCTCCCGAGCTCCACCACCGGGAGGTCGGCCTCTATAACCGACTCCCCCTTATCCGTCTTCACCTTGAGGCTCTTCAGCCTCCCCTTCTCTATTCTTGCCGAGAGATAAGTGCCGTCCTCGGCTCTCCCCTCAACGACGAAATCCGTCCCCAGCTCGACGGCGAGCCTCTTGAGAAACGCAGGAGCTGTTTCAGGGGTTATGTGCTCAACTTGCCCGCTTTCCCCTTCAATCTTCACACCGGGGCACTTCATCGAGGCGCAGAACTCCCCGATTGCCGTCGCTATTCCCTTGGCAAAGTTCTCCAGCGGCTTCCCCATTATGGCCTCTCCAAAGCCCGCCCAGCTGGCCGTTACCCTGAGCTTCCCCCCAGCCATCTTGAAGGTAACGGTGAGAATACCTCGCTCCCCCCTGAAGGTGTATATCGCTTCCCTTTCACCAAAGCCGACGTCAAGCTCGAACTCGTAGCCGAAGTTGAAGATAAACCTCGGCACCTTGAAGCGAACCCTCTCACCTCTCAGCTCCTCGAAGTACGGGAAGAAGGGCAGGGTCTTTTTGGGGTCGCTGAGGATTAATCTGAGCGTCTCCCAGTCAGCGGAAACTTCAACTTCCCAGCTTTTCGTTTTCACTTTCCCTCACCGCTTCATCTAGAGAAAAGCCGTAAAAAAGGGTTTCTTAAACCTCAGGTTTAGAACCGAGTAAAGCCTTCCACTTCTCCCTCGTCCTCTTCCAGCAACCCTTTGGCATGAGCTCGCCCTCGGGACAGTAGCCGAGCTGAATGCATCTCGGCCCGAGCTTCGCCCACTTTATTATCGGCCTAAGCTCTTCGTTCTTCGCTATCTCCTCCAGCATCTTCCATGCAACTTCCCTTATCTCCCACTGCGCCCTCTCGCAGGCCCTCAGCCCGAGGAAGTGCTTCAGCTCGCGGAGGTTCATCGTGACAACTATCTTCGTCCTCACAGCCTGAGGCAGGATGAAGCGCGCATCCTCCTGGTGAATCCCCGCGCTGTAGCTTTCCTCGTAGAGTTCAATGGCTTCCCGCATGAGCTTTTTCCACTTTTCGTAGAGTTCGGGCTTTTCTTTGACGCTCTCGGGGATTACAAAGGTTTCCTCAACATCACTTGGGTTCAATTTTATGTAACGCTGTGACTGCTGGGTATAGCTTGCGAGCCTGTGTCTGACGAGTTGGTGCGAACACGCGCGAGAACATCCCTCAATGGCAAAGGTAAGGACTGCGTGCTCAAGGATCGACTCGTGGCCGTAGCCGAGAACCTTCGGGAGGTGCATTTCAACGTCGTTCATGGTCATCCGCTCGAAGGCCTCAGTTTTCCAGCCCTCCCAATAGCTTATCAGTGCTGACCATGTGACAGTTTCAAGCGGTTTTCTTGTATAGTTGACAAGGGTCACGCGGATTTTATCGCCCATTTTCCCCACCGCTTCAACTCATGCTCGCGCTTATTATCCTTTTCTCGGACAACCTTGAAGGTGCGACAGAGGAATGCAAAGAGATGGTCCAATGTGGCAACTTGGCAGTTGAAGTCTTGGCATTAGGAACTTACGTTTGGAAAGTTTTTCTCGACTGGGCATCAAAACCTTCCAAATTGAGTGGGCTTTTTTCGACGAAAGGGTTATTAAACTCCCTCCCCAGCCTTGGACGGTGATGCACATGGTGGTTAGTTTGGCTGGAAGGGACGTTCTCTGCCTTCAGGACTTCACGAGGGAGGAACTTGAGACGATTCTCAAGACGGCCGAGATGATGAAGATATGGAACAAGATTGGAAAGCCCCAACGCGTTCTTGAGGGGAAGACCCTGGCAATGATTTTCCAGAAGCCCTCAACGAGGACGAGGATTTCATTTGAGGTCGGCATTTATCAGCTCGGTGGCTACGGCCTCTACCTCAACGCCCAGGATTTACAGCTCCGCAGGGGAGAGACGATAGCGGACACGGCGAGAGTTCTAAGCAGATACGTTGACGGGATAATGGCGAGGGTTTACGCCCACAAGGATGTGGAAGACCTCGCCAGGTATGCGAGCGTCCCGGTCATCAACGGCCTCTCCGACTTCTCCCATCCATGTCAGGCTTTGGCAGACTACCAGACAATACTCGAGAAGAAGGGCAGGATTCAGGGCCTCAAGGTCGTCTACGTCGGTGACGGAAACAACGTTGCCCATTCACTCATGGTAGCGGGCACAAAGCTCGGGGCAAACGTTGTCGTCGCCACACCGGAAGGCTACGAACCCGACCCGAAGGTCATCAAGTGGGCCGAGAAGAACGCCGCTGAGAGCGGTGGAAGCTTCGAGCTCCTCCACGACCCGGTTAAAGCCGTCAAAGATGCCGACGTCATCTACACCGACGTCTGGGCGAGCATGGGGCAGGAGGCCGAGGCAGAGGAGAGGAGGAAGATATTCAAGCCCTTCCAAGTCAACAAGGAGCTTGTAAAGCACGCTAAACCCGATTACATCTTCATGCACTGCCTCCCGGCCCACAGGGGCGAGGAGGTTACAGACGACGTCATAGACAGTCCGAACAGCGTCGTCTTTGACCAGGCTGAGAACAGGCTTCACGCCCAGAAGGCAGTCATGGCCCTTATCATGGGCGGGATTAAGGTCTGATTTCTCTCTTTTAATCTTCTTTTGAAGGTCACTTTCAAAAACGGCGAACCTTTTAAACCCCACCCCCAACTCCCAACCATGCTCGAAAAGCTCTTCAGCCTCGGCTACTCCAAGACCTTCGCGGAGCGCTATTACCAGCTCTGGGGCGAGAGGGCTTTAAAAATAGCCGAGGCCATGGAAAGGCCCCTTCCGAGGTGCTTCCGCGTTAACACCCTCCGCATCGAGGTGCCGAAGCTCACAAAGCTCCTCAACAAGAAGGGATTCCAGTTCAAGCGAGTTCCCTGGGCGAGGGAAGGGTTCTGCCTGACGAGGGAACCTTTCTCAATAACCTCCACGCCCGAATATTTAAGCGGCCTCCTCTATATTCAGGAGGCAAGCTCAATGTATCCCCCGGTTGCCCTCGAACCGAAGCCCGGAGAAACCGTCGCCGACATGGCATCGGCTCCCGGCGGGAAGACGAGCTACCTCGCCCAGCTCATGGAGAACGAGGGCATTATTTACGCCTTCGACGTCGGCGAGGAGCGCTTAAAGGAGACGAGGCTCAACCTTTCGCGCCTCGGCGTTACGAACACGGTTCTCTTCCATAAATCGTCGCTCTACATAGACGAACTCGGCGTTGAGTTCGATAAAATCCTTCTCGATGCACCGTGCACGGGCTCGGGAACGATACACAAGAACCCGGAGAGGAAAGCCAACAGGACGATAGACGATGTAAAGTTCTGCCAGGGTTTGCAGATGAAGCTCCTTGAGAAGGGTTTGAGCGTCCTCAGGAAGGGTGGAATCCTCGTCTACTCCACCTGCTCCCTTGAGCCTGAGGAGAACGAGTTCGTAATCCAGTGGGTTCTCGACAACTTCAACGTCGAGCTTTTGCCCCTCCGCTACGGCGAGCCGGCCTTAACCAAACCCTTCGGAATCGAGCTGAGCGAGGAAATGGCGAAGGCGAGGCGCTTTTATCCAGACAGGCACGGAACGAGCGGTTTCTTCGTTGCAAAGATAAAGAAGCTCTGACTCAGCTCCCAGACTCCTCAGCCAGTTTTTCCTCGATTTCCCTGAGCTTTTTAAGGACGTCCTCGCTCAGCCCTTTCTCCAGCTCTTCTCTAGCTGCCTTGGCCAGCTCGAACTTTGAACTGAACTTCCCGAGTGACGTCCAGTTGATTTTCTTGCCCTCAACGAAGACGTCTATGTCGCACAAACGCTTGTAGCCGTAGTATTCAATCCCTTTGAGGAGGAACTTGACCTTTTCCGGCTTCTCCCAGGTTAAAAGCTTGAGCTTGTAAACGGGAACGCGCATGAAAGGCCTCGGATAATCCCAGTCCCAGCCCTCTCCGACCACAAAGCCCAGGTCTAAATCCTCGATAACCATCATGAGCCTCTCGATGTTCTCCTCGTAACGCTTTTCGGTATCGTATATCTTGATGGTGAGCTCGTTCCACTGGGGGAGGAGCTTGAAGAGGAGCAAAGGCGCATCGATGCTGAGCTCGCGGTAGACCTGAAGGAAGCCCCGTCTTATCAAAACTGCCCCCTCTATTTCTTCAGGCCCTATCGGAGAGCTGAGCCTTTTCTTCGTGACCCCGACTACAGTATCACCGGCTTCGCCCTCATCGAGGGCATCTCTAAGGGTGGTTACTTTTCCGCCGTACTTTTTGGCTATGAAGCTCAGGGCTTCATCGACATTCTCGGGAACGCGGAGGAATATCAGCGTGCTCTCCACGTGAACCCTCTCCACCGGGAGGTTTCGGTTTATCACGGTGCTTATGACGTAAGGTGCCCCGTGCTTTATCAGGAAACCTGTCTTCGGCGGGAGGGTCTTCTTTATCCATTCTTCTGTAACGAAGAGAACCGTCTCAAACTCCCTGCTCTTCCTTATCGCCTCATCAGTGGGTATCTCATTAACGGAGAATATCTCCCCTATAGCCTTCTTTACAGCATCGCTGTGGACTGTCCTGAGGAAGATTATGGAAGGCCCGAACCGCATAAATCTCATCAAAGTCCCCTCCTCAGCTTGTAACCCCTATAGGTGTCGGTTCCAACCGGATAATCAATCCTCACGGCCTTTCCGCTGGGGAGGAACAGAAAGTTGACGCCGAGGACCGCGTTTAGTCCCTTTGGAATGACCCTGAAGTTGTGGCCGTAGAGTTTGAAGTCAGCCTCAACGCCGGCAACATCTTCCCAGGTGTGCCCGAGGGCCAGCTTCACTCCTTCTATCTCCACAACAGTGCCCGGCTCAACGACGGCATCCCCAAAGAACTCCCTAACCAACTTTGGCTCATCCTCATTGCCCGGGACGATGTAAAGCTCAGCCCCAGAGCCCTTGAGAATTCTCGCAAGCTTCCTCAGCCCGGCCCGGTAGAGGGGGAGTAACTCGGGCTTCCTCTCCAGCTTGACGTTATCAACTAAATCCCCCGTGTGGACTATAATCTCTGGACTGAACTCGTCGATTAGCTTTCCCAGAAAGGGGTAAACGCTCTCCGGCGTGTCGCCTACGTGCATGAGGAGCGTCTCTCCAGATGAAGAGCGGAGTTTTCTGAGCCTTCTTCTTCGCAGGAACCCCAGCATCACGGAAGCACCTTGACATGCTAATTAGACGCGGGAGGCTTTAAATACTCCGGTGGGAACGTGCTATGGTGGTTGGATGAAGGTTCTTGTCCTCGGTGCTGGCAACGTTGGGAGGGCTGTTGCCTGGGACTTACGAGATGAGTTCGAGGTTTACGTCGGTGACATAAGCGAGGACAGGCTGAGGGCCGTCTCGCGCTTTGCGACACCCCTTAGGGTTGACGCAACGGACTTCAACGAAGTCGTTGAGGCCCTTAAGGGCTTTGACCTCGCCGTTGATGCACTACCCGGCCGCTTTGGCTACAGGGTTGTTAAGGCCTCGATAAAGGCCGGCGTTGACATGGTTGACATCTCCTTTATGCCCGGGAACCCCCTTGAGCTCAGGGACGATGCTGAAAAGGCAAAGGTTACGATTATAGTGGACGCGGGCTTTGCCCCGGGGCTGAGCCACATCCTCATGGGCAGAATATGGCATGAGCTGGACGACATGAGCGAGGGTCGCATCTACGTCGGAGGCCTTCCGAAGGAGCCGAGGCCACCACTCTACTACAGAATTACATGGTCACCTAAAGACCTAATTGAAGAATACACTAGACCGGCGAGGGTCATACGGGACGGTGAAGTTAAGGCCGTTGACCCCTTCGAGAGAATTGAGCGGGTTAAGCTGAGGGGGATGGAGTTTGAGGCGTTCCTGAGCGACGGTCTAAGGAGCTTACTTGAGAGCGTCAGGACCGAGAAACTTGAGGAATGGACGCTCCGCTGGCCGGGGCACCTTGAGAAGATGAAGGTTCTCAGAGAACTCGGCTTTTTCAGGCCTGAGCATGTTGACAAGACCCTTGAGGTGATAACCCCGCTGATGACCTACGAGAGCCCTGACTTCACGATAATGAAGGTCTTTGGAAGGGGAACCATTGAGGGGGAGCCAAAGGAGATTGGCTATCTCCTCTACGACGAGGAGCGAGACGGCTTTACCTCGATGGCCCGCGTTACGGGCTTCACGGCCTCGATTATAGCGAGACTCGTGGCTGAGCAGAGCTGTATTTATGGGGTTATTCCACCGGAGATACTCGGGATGAGGATAGACACCTACACCAGGATTATGGAGGGATTAAAGGAGAGGGAAATAAGCGTTGAGAGGTGGGAGAATGCTTCACCTGATAATAGCTGACTCGGAACTGGAGCTCGTGCCAAAGTCGATAGCGGAGCATCCGGCGGTCGTCAACTACGCGAGGAGGAGGGGAAAGAAACCAGAAGAGGTAATACTGGACTCCACCTACCACCATTCCGTCCTGAGGAAGCTCGAAGACGGGGAGAGGCGTGGTAGGCCTGACATAGTCCACCTCTGCCTCCTCAACGCCCTCGAAAGCATAGCCAACAAGGAGGGCCTGCTCAGGGTTTACGTTCACACGAGGAACGACGAGGTCATCTACATAAAGCCCGAGACGAGGCTACCGAGGAACTACAACCGCTTCCTCGGTCTGATGGAGAGCCTGTTCAAAAAGCGGGCCGTCCCAGAGAACCTTGAACTGCTAAGGATTGAGGAGAAAACCCTCGAAGAGCTTGTTAGGGAGATAAACCCCGATGGGGTCTTCGTGATGCACGAGGGTGGAGAACTCATGAAGCCCAGGGACTTTGGGAAAGTTCTGGCGGAACTCAGCGACCCGGTCGTTATCGTGGGTGGATTCCCGCACGGTGATTTCAGGAGTAAGATCGAGGGAAGGAAGATAAGCCTCTACCGCGAACCCCTGATGGCCTGGACGGTGGTCAACGAGGTGATAGTTGCCTTCGAGTTCTCCATGCTCTGACCAAAAACGTTATCTATATAATCCTGTTATTCTACATTTGGTTTCGAACATCTTTGCTACTGTTTCAACCGTGAAGGGTGGTGAAAATGAGAAAGGTCAGCGTGTTGATGGCTCTGCTTATAACGGGATACATACTGGGAATATGGAACTTCCTGATACTGCCCAAGTACTTTATAGTCTTCGGCCTCAAGGGACTAGTGGTTTCGCTGGTTCCAGTCCTAGTGGCCATGTTCCTGATATACAGCGAGGCGGAGAGCACGAAGAGGACGCGCTACCTGATATACGAGCTGTTCTTCAAAGTCGCAAGAACTCCGGCGTTCATATTCACTCTGTTGATGTTCCTCCTGATAATGCTCGGCCTCACTGCCTATCTCTCCTCATGGGGCCTCATATACATCTTCGGCTGGGATACTTCTTACGTTACACTGCTGGCCATACTAACACTGCTCCTCACGGTGCTCCTGCTTCTCCTCGCAAAGGGAAGGGTCCTGGAGTTCATCTCGGGAATTTCAGTGCTCATGATAATCTTCACCCTCGCCTCGGCCTACCTCGTCCGCGAGCAGGCACTTAAGACGGTCACCTCGGAGCAGGCCAAGTTCTACATGCAGCAGGCCGTCAGCGCAATAACCTCCTTCGGAGGAAACTTCACGGTTCAGGGACTGACGATGCTAACGGCATCGGTCATCATAGCCTTCGGTCTCGGTGCGGGAGTTTACTACGTCATAGGTAGCTTCTCGCCCGAAGACCTTGACTTCAAGAGGGTTCTCTTGGGCGTCTTCTTCCTCCAGCTGATACTCAGCTTTGCAGCTGCTTACACGATGGCCTACTCTATGGGACCGGCCTTCCAGGCCTTTGAGAAGAGCGTCCACAACATCAACATCTCACCGGAGGAGAGCTTGAAACTATACACCCAGTTCCAGGCACTCCAGAGCTACGCCACCAACAGCACAACTCCAGTACAGGACTCAATAAAGGTGTTCTTCACCATTCCGAGAATCCTGAAGGGAGTTCCCGGGGCAACCAAGATAATCTACCTCCTAGTCTTATCCCTCTACTTCGCGGGGCTGACAACGCTTATAGTCCTCATGGAGATGGGCAGCCAGATGCTCTCCGAGGTAATGCAACTCGGCAGAAAGTCTGGTCTGACAGTTGTGACACTCATAGCCATAGTCATAGCGGGCGCAATGGCCCTCCAGTCCGTCAGGGTGATGTTCCTCTTCGTCCCCTTCAGCGTCGCGGCGCTGGTGTCGGCACTGGAGGCTTATCCACTCTTTTCATCTGAGCTGACGGCCAACAAGGGGCTTGTGGGAGTTTCAATAGGCTTCCTGATACTCGTCGGTATAGGCACCCTCTACTACGCCCTCCTAAACACTTCAACAGCTGCGAAGCTCGGGGCGATTATAGGCCTGGTCCTTTTCGTGCCGGCCTTTATGAACAGCGTCCTCCTGAAGTCCCGGCGCTGACTTTCAAAAATTTTTTAAACGCCTTTCCCAACCTCAAAGAGAACGCTTAAACGGAGGTATGGAAAATGGGAGACAAGACCAAGGTTCAGGTCAGCAAGCTCAAGCCCGGAAGGTACATCATCATCGACGGGGAGCCCTGCAGAATAGTCAACATAACCGTTTCCTCACCCGGAAAGCACGGCTCTGCAAAGGCCAGGATTGAGGCCGTTGGAGTCTTCGACAGGAAGGTCAGGAGCATTGTCAAACCGACGAGCGCTGAAGTCGAGGTTCCCATAATCGACAAGCGCGTCGGCCAGATTATAGCCATAACGCCCGACACCGTCCAGCTCATGGACATGGAGACCTACGAGACCTTCGACGTTCCGATAGAGACCGGCGTCGAGGACGATGTCAAAGACCAGCTCACCGAGGGCATAACCGTCGAGTACTGGGAGACCCTCGGAAGGATAAAGATAATGAAGGTCAGGGGCGAGTGAGCCTTCTATATTCGTCCCTTTTTGGTTTATTCCTGAAACGCAACTTATATAAGCTGTTTTTTGAGCCCCCTGCCGGGGGTTGAGATGGTAAACTTCGGTGAGCTTATACTCAGGAAGTTCCAGAACATTGCAGGTTCGCGCTACGAGGAGATTATCAAGGCCTATCAGGAGTTCTTCCTGACTGAGGAGGAAATGAAGATACCCGTGATATCATCGATTCTCCTCGCAATCGACAGGTTCTCTCCGGAGCCACCCGAGGAACTCTACGAGGTTCTTGTTTCATACCCGAGTGCAATGGTCAGGGTGGTTTACGTCATAGACATGGCTCTCTGCACCCTCATAAGGGAAACGCTAAGCGAGGAAGAAGCGAGAAAGTTCAGGGAGAGGGAGGAAGCCCTCGGAAGGGAAGCCCTTGGGAAGGTCTCAAGAAAGCTTCACGAACTTGGAATGGACTTCACCATAGAGCTAATCTTTGAGGAGAAAGCCCTTTTCGTCGAGGAGAGTGCTAAAGAACACGACCTCCTCGCGATATCGAGGCATTTCGGCTCCGAGAGTCTGAAAACTCACAACATAAGCCCCCTCGTGTTCAGGATAGTTCAGAGGGTTGAGAAGCCTGTCATAGTTTACTGAAACCGGAGGTGATTTCAGTGAACGCTCCAGAAATCATAGCACTCTCCGTGTTCCTCGGGACGTACGCCTTCATAATGACGGAGAAGCTCCACAGGACTGTGGCGGCGATGGTCGGAGCGTCCGTCGTGCTCATAACCAACGTAGTTCCCTGGGAAAAGGTCCCTGAATACCTCGACCTAGACACAATACTGCTCCTGGCGGGAATGATGGTCGTTGTCAACATAGCCAAGGAGAGCGGGCTCTTCGAGTACATAGCCATAAAGACCGCGAAGTTCTCAAAGGGAAACCCGATGCGCGTTCTACTGTTCTTCTCGGTCGTTACGGCAGTCGTCAGCGCCTTCCTCGACAACGTCACTACGGTTCTCCTGCTAACTCCCATGCTTCTCTACATAACCAAGAGGATGGATGTAAACCCGGTTCCCTTCCTCCTCTCCGAGGTGTTTGCGTCCAACATAGGCGGAACGGCAACCCTCATTGGAGACCCGCCGAACATAATGATAGGCTCGGCGGCGGGGTTAAGCTTCAACGAGTTCATAGCGAACATGACGCCGATAGCCTTCCTCGACCTCTTCGTCACAATCGCCGTTATCTACCTCGCCTACAGGGGTGCCATTAAGGTCAGCCCCGGAAGGGAGGAGGCAATAAGGAACATGATAATGGAGATGAACGAAAACGATGCCATAAGGGACAGGAAGCTCTTCAGGAAGTCCCTCATCGTCATTGGACTTGTAATAGTGGGCTTCTTCTTCCACGACAAGCTTGGAGTGGAGCCGGCCGTTATAGCGCTGACCGGTGCCTCAATCCTGCTCCTGTGGTCTGGAGCATCTCCGGAGCAGGCCCTCGAAAAGGTCGAGTGGGCGACCCTGTTCTTCTTCGGGGCCCTCTTCATAATCGTCGGCTCGCTGGTGGAGACAGGGATAATAGACGCAGTCGCCCGCTGGATGACCGGCGTAATCCACACGGAGAGCGAGGCGATATTCACAATAGCATGGTTCTCGGCAGTTTCGAGCGCGGTCGTCGACAACATCCCTCTGACCGCTACGATGATACCCCTGATAAAGGCCATGGGGACAAGCTTCAACACCTACCCCCTCTGGTGGGCGCTCTCCCTCGGAGCTTGCTTAGGTGGCAACGGAACGGCCATTGGAGCGAGCGCCAACGTCGTGGTCATAGGAATAGCATACAGGGAAGGTATAAGGATAACCTTCGGGGACTTCCTGAAGGTCGGTCTAACAGTTATGTCCTCGACCGTGGCAGTCGGGAGCCTGCTCATATGGCTCAGGTATGCTGTGCTGTGAGGTGGTAGCATGAGGATACTCGTACTTATTGACGGCTCGAAGTGGAGTCAAAAAGCGGCTCTCCACGCCTTTGCGGTGGCGAAGCCAAGGAATGCGAAGGTAGTTCTCTTCTCCGTCCTCGACAGGCGGGAGATAAGGGCGATAGCGTTCCACGCGAGCGTGAGGAGCGGTAGCTTGGAGGAAATACAGCGCTTCGAGGAGACCCTGTGGAGGGAGAACAAGAAGGGGGTAAAGGAGCTCCTCACGAGCCTCCTGGAGCTCGGAAGAAAGGAGGGCATCAACTGCTCGTTCAAGATAGCGGAAGGCCCCGCAAAGGACTTAATCCTCCAGGAGGCAAACTCAGGAAAGTATTCCCTCGTCGTCATGGGTGCCTATGGGAAGAGCGGGAAGACGAGGATAGGCTCAATCCTTGAGGATGTGGTCGGCTACATAAAACCGCCGGTGATGATAGTCCGGTGAGCTAACTTTAAAACCCCTCCCTCCTTTTTTTGCCCGGTGATGACATGGAGTTCCTCTACACTTATGATAGCCTTAGACTTGAGTTCCCCCTAACCGAGCCCGAGAAGGCACGCTTCGTAATCATCGGGGTTCCCTTCGACGGGACAACGAGCTACAAGGCTGGAGCTCGCTTCGGACCGACGCTCATAAGGCACGCCACGCTAAACCTTGAGAGTTACATCCTCGACTACGACATCGACCTCACAGAGGTGCCGATTGCCGACATCGGGGACATCGCAGTTGTTGCCGGAGACCCAAGGAGAACTGCCGACAGGGTTCGGGAGACCCTAGAGGAGCTCAAGATGAAGAATCCGGGGGCGGTTCCAGTACTCCTCGGAGGGGAGCACTCTCAAACTCTTGGAGCTGTTGAGGCCCTAAGGCCAAAAAGCTACGTGGTCTTCGATGCTCACCTCGATTTAAGGGATTCCTATGAGGACAACCCCTACAGCCACGCCTGCGTTGCGAGGAGGATAAGCGAGCTCGGCGTCGAGGAGGCGATGTTTGGGATAAGGAGCGGTACTAGGGAGGAGGTGAACTACGCCGAGGAGAAGGGGATAAGGTGGGTGCACGCGAGGGACTACAGCTTCGATGCCTTCGTTGACCTCGTTGAAACCCTCCCTGAGCCGGTCTACCTCTCGGTGGACATCGACGTCTTCGACCTTTCCCTTGTCCCCTCCACAGGGACCCCGGAGGCCGGGGGTCTGGACTTCTGGGACGTTGTAAGGGCAGTTGAGTGGCTCACGGAGAACAAGAGGGTTGCCGGGCTTGACATTATGGAGGTCGCCGGTGAGAGGCTCGGAGACCCCACAGCTTTAACCGCCGCAAAGCTACTTTTCTACTCCATAGGGGCAATGGCAAGGAAGTGACTCCCAAATTCCCACCTTTTTTCCCAAAACCTGAAAAAGAGTTAGTACAATGTTCTAAAACTCTCCCCGGTGCACAATCTTCCTCACAAAATCTTAAATACCAAGGAGAGGCATTTTTTTCAGGGTGAGGAGTATGGACATAGGGGAAGCCCTCGAAACCTTCCACTCGATGAAGATTAAGGACCTCATGCCAAAGCCAGAGAGGATGCCCGTTGTTGAGAAAGACGCCGAGGTCATCAACGTCCTCAAGATACTCAGGACGAGACACCACGTCTGGGTCGTTGAGGACAGGGAGAGCATGAAGCTGGTGGGTGTCATCAGGTATCTCGACGTCATAGATATCCTCCTTCCGCCGGAGGCCCACAGGTTCAGGCTCGGCATGACAGGAAGAACCATGAAGTCCCTCCTCGGAGGTGCGACTAAGGCCGGAGACGTTGCCGAGAGAAATCCCCTCACGATAGAGGAGGACGCCACGGTGCTCGATGCACTCATGAAGATGAGGAAATACAGGATGCAGGTTCTGGCTGTCGTTGAGGGGGAGAAGCTCGTCGGTGAGGTCAGCCTCAGGATACTGATAGACGAACTCCTAAGACTGATGAAGGTGGGTGGTGCCCAATGGAAACTGTGACGTGGCTTCTTGCAACGATAGGCATCGCCCTCATTCTGGCTAAAATAGGGGACAGCATGATAGAGCGCTTCGAGCTCCCCGGCGTCCTCGGAGAGCTGATAATGGGAATGATCCTCGGAAACCTCGTCTACTTCGGCATAGTCTCTCCCCAGTACCTACCGATAGTCACCGGACAGGGCTTTACCACCGATATAACCCAGATATCTGAGTTTCTGGCAAAACTCGGCATAATCTTCCTGCTCTTTCTGGGTGCCCTCGATACCGATATCGAACAGCTCAAGAAGACCGGCGTTACCGCGACGGTCTCAACTGTTTTGGGAGTCTTCGTTCCGCTGATTATGGCCTGGTTCGCGCTTATGGCCATGGGCTACCCCAGCAGGGAGGCCTTCGCGGGGGGAGTCCTCCTCACCGCCACAAGTATAGGCCTCACCGTTCGCGTCATGATGGACCTCGGTGTGCTCAAGAGCGAGGTTGGAGCGGCTTCGCTGAGTGCAAGCGTCATGGACGACTTCCTCGGCATAGCCCTCGTCATCTTCGCCGTCGGAACAGGGGGTCTTCTCAACCTGACGGTCAAGATAGTGGCGTTTTTCATCATCACGGGTGTAATCTGGTGGTACCTCGTTGACTACTACATCAAATTCGCCGAAAGGCTTCACGTTGAGAAAGGTATTCTAGGGATGGCCCTTGGAATGATGTTCCTCTTCGCGGCTTTGGCCGAGGGCTGGTTTGCTGCTGCCATCGAAGGAGCCTTCATGATGGGTCTAGTCCTCTCAAAGCTCCCCGAAGGAAAGCGCCTCATGGACGATGTAAGAGCTATAGGCTACGGCCTGCTGATACCGTTCTTCTTCGTCCACACCGGGGCCATGCTCAACCTCACGGTCTTCGAGCACAGGAACGCCCTCGTCCTCGCGACCGTGATGAGCCTAATAGCGGTGGTAGGAAAGATAATAGGAAGGGGCTTTGGAGCGTGGATAACGGCATGGGGTAGGGGAAGGGACTTCCTCTTCACGAGGGAGAACTTCTGGATGTCCCTCCAGATGGGCATAGGCTCAGTTCCTAGGACTGAGGTGGCTTTGGTAGACCTGATGGTCGCCATACAGGGTGGGGCGATTCCGGCGAAAGACGCCCCCGAGTTCATAGCGGCGACGCTGATATTCATAACGGTCTCCGTCCTGATAACTCCACCGCTCCTCAAGTGGGCCTTCAAGGTGGAGATAGAGAAGGCAAAGAGGGAAAGGGCGGAGAAAAAGATAAGGCAAGTCCAAGAGACAAAGGAGAAGATAAAGGAACTCAAGGGGCGCTGAGCCCCTCTTTCTTCATCCGAAGAAGGCCCCCATCATGTCCATCTGCTCGTCGCTCATGCTTTTTATTTTGAACTCCGGCATCTCTGGAATCAGCTTTTCGTATTCTTCCTTCGTTATCTCCTTGGCTTCCCCGTTCTCGACGAGGTAGAAAATCCCGTAGTCCGGGTCGCGATAGGCAACGAGGAACCTCTCAACCTCGATGTCGTCGAAGTTCACGAAGATGACGTTTCCCCCAGTGTAGGGTTTCCTGCACTTGAAGGGGAAGCTTGAGGAGTTGAGCATTGCATCCCCAAGGACCTGGTTCGCCCTCTCGCCGTTTATCTCGGTCCAGAACTTCCTCCCCTCGAAGTCGCCTTCAACGACTATCAAGAACCTCTGGCCGTCTAGCTCAATCACCGGAGCGCCTTTTTCGGCCAGTATCTTGAACAGCTCGCCGATTGTTTCAGCGTTCCTAAGCGAGGCAACGAATCCTTCAACCTTCATAGCGTTCACCGCTATCCATTGAAAGGCCGGGTATAAAAGCTTAAGTATTCCCCACCATAGCTAATCGGGGAAACCACTTTGGCCTGGGAAAAGCACTACGTCAGAAAATGGACTGAAGTCCTCGTCTTCTCCTTCCTAGCAGGCCTAATCGGTGGGCTTGGGGCCGTGGTTTTCAGGTTCCTCATAGCGGTCATCCACGGGTTCTTCTTTGGTAAGCTCCTGCCCCTCGTAACTCTCCAAATTGGAGGCTTTAACCTCGGCTACATCCTTCTTCCCGCAACCGGAGCCCTCATCGTCGGCTTCATAGTCCTGTGGTATCCCGAAATCAAGGGCAACGGTATCCCAGAGGTGATAGAGGCGGTCATCTTCAAGGGAGGGAACATCCCCGGGAGCTTTACCATAGCCAAGATAGTGGCGACCTCGATAACGATAGGCTCCGGCGGGAGCGCGGGCAGGGAGGGGCCGATAGGCTTCATCGGGGCTTCCTTAACGTCACTCTTCGCCAAGTGGTTCGGCCTCTCAAGGGAGATGAAGAAGCTCCTCGTCACCTGCGGTTTGGCCGCTGGAATAGCGGGAACCTTCAACACCCCCTTAGCCGGGGCGATGTTCGCCCTGGAAGTTGTTTACATGGGAGCTTTCTCGATAAACCTCGTCCCGATATTTCTCTCGGCTATAACCGGCAACGCCGTAACTCTGGCGCTCCTCAAAAGGGCCTTTGAGGTTGAGATACCGGCCAACCTCGGGCACACCCTTGTGGAGCTCCCGTTCTTCTTTCTCCTCGGGACAATCCTCGGCGTTCTCGCGGCTTTCTACGCCCGCTTTCTCTACGATGTCTTCGACAGGTTCTCGGCTTCGAGGATTCCGGAATGGGCCAAGCCTTTCCTCGGCGGACTGGGAGTTGGTCTAATAGGCTTTCTCCTTCCCGGCTACGGCGTCTTTGGAATAGGCTATGAAGGCATGAGACTGGCCTTCTACGGAAAGCTCGGGATAGGTCTTCTCTTAACTTTGGCACTCGCCAAGATGCTGGCGACTGCCCTGACGATAGGCTCGGGCCAGAGCGGTGGAATCTTTGCGCCGAGCCTCTACATAGGGACAATGTTTGGGGCGTCTTTTGGTGAAATGCTAAACCTTCTCCTCCCGTCCCTCCACGTTAATCCAACGGTTTACGCTCTGGCGGGAATGGCAGCTTTCTTCAGCGGGATGACGCAGGCACCGATAACCCAGATTCTCATGGTGACGGAGCTTACGAAGAGCTACGCTGTTTTACCCGCCGTCATGACCTCCGCGACCATGGGCTTCCTGAGTGCGAGGCTATTCCTGAGGGGCGATTCAGTTTACACCATGAAGCTCACGAGGAAGGGCTACCACATAAAGACCGGGAAGCCGGTCATCCTTGAGACCATCTCGGTAGGAGAGATAATGACCAAAAACCCTGTTTATGTCACCGCTGACATGACGCTCTTTGAGGTGGAGCACCTGATAGCTGAAACCGGCCATGACTGCTTCCCGGTTGTTAACGAGAGGATGGAGGTCATTGGAGTCATCGGCGTCAAGGACATCCTCAAGAGAGCCAGCTCGATGAAGAGGCTTAAGGTCAGGCGCTTCCTCAAGAGGGCCTATGGGGTTACCTATCCAACCGAGACTGCTCAAGATGCCCTCGAAAAGCTGATGGCCTACGACCAGAACCTCCTGCCCGTCCTAGAGAGTCCGGAGAGCAGAAAGCTCGTGGGCGTGGTTACCAAAAGGGACATATACCGCGCCTACTACCGCGGACTGGAGGGCATGTACATAGAATGAGGTGGTTCCATGCAGGTTGATGCTGACCTTCACATTCACTCCCGCTACTCCAAAGCGGTTTCAAGGGCCATGACGATTCCCAACTTGGCTGAAAACGCGCGCTTCAAGGGTCTTGGCTTGGTGGGAACAGGAGACATACTGAACCCAAAGTGGGAGAGTGAGCTCCTCAAATACACCGAAAGAGTTGACGAGGGGACCTACGAGAGAAACGAAATCAGGTTTCTCCTCACGACGGAGGTTGAAGACAGAAGAAGGGTTCACCACGTCTTAATTTTTCCAGACATAGAAACCGTCCGCGAGATGCGGGAAAGGCTGATGCCCTATTCGAGCGATATTGAGACGGAAGGAAGGCCACACCTGAGCCTCTCAGCTGGAGAGATAGCAGACTTAGCGAACGAGCTAGACGTCCTGATAGGCCCGGCCCACGCCTTCACTCCATGGACGAGCCTTTACAAGGAATACGACTCCCTGAAAGAAGCCTACGGCAACGCAAAAATCCACTTCCTTGAGCTTGGCCTTTCAGCTGACTCCGAGATGGCCGACAAAATCAAAGCTCACCACAGGCTCACCTACCTCAGCAACAGCGACGCCCACTCACCGATGCCCCACCGGTTGGGCAGGGAGTTCAACCGCTTTGAGGTGGAGGATACAACCTTTGAAGAAATCAGGAAGGCGATCCTGAAGCGCGGTGGGAGGAAGATAGTGCTCAACGCGGGTCTCGATCCTCGTTTGGGTAAGTACCACCTGACGGCCTGCTCCCGTTGCCACACGAAGTACAGCCTTGAGGAGGCAAAGGCCTTCCACTGGAAGTGTCCAAAGTGTGGAGGCAGGATAAAGAAGGGCGTAAGGGACAGAATCCTTGAGCTTGCCGATACTGACGAGAGGCCGAAGGACAGGCCCCCATACATACACCTCGCCCCCCTCGCGGAGATAATAGCGATGGTGATCGGAAAGGGCGTTGAGACGAAGGCGGTGAGGATTGTATGGGAGCGCTTTTTGCGGGAGTTCGGGAGCGAGATAAGGGTTCTCGTTGACGTTCCGGTCGAGGCTCTGGCAGGTGTTCACGAGGAGGTTGCAAAGGCTATCTGGGCTTACAGGAACGAAAAGCTGATAATCATCCCCGGCGGTGGCGGAAAATACGGGGAGATAAGACTGCCCGAGGAAATCAGAAAAGCAAGCATCGACGAGCTGGAGAGCGTTGAGGTCGAGCTTCCGGAGGAAGAAAGACCAAAACAGAGGAGCATAACGGACTTCTTGGGAGCTAAGTAGAGTTGCCGGATATGAGTGGCAAAATTTGACAAAAGTTGCTGGATATAATTGGCAAGATTTTTAAGAAGTTGCCTGTTAAAATTAGCAAGGTGTGGGGAATGGGGGTAGTCAGGGAGGTCGTGGAGGACTATCTTGAGGTTGAGGTGGAGGGGGTTGAGAGGGAGCTTGAGGTTCCTCTTCCCAGGGTTCCGAGGGCCATAGCAATAACAGGCCCCAGGAGGGCCGGGAAGAGCTTCTACATGCTCCAGAAGTTTAAGCGCTTGCTTTCTCGAATTCCTGCCCTTTATCTGCCTCTTGATGACGACAGGCTCTATCCTCCAACCCTCGACACCCTCAGGGAGTTCCTTGAGGTATTCCACGAAACTTACGGCGAGGGAAGGGGCGTTCTTTTCCTGGATGAAGTTCAGGAAGTCCAAAACTGGGAGCTCTTCATCAAGAGAGCCATCTCGCTTGGCCATACGGTTTTTGTATCGGGTTCCTCCTCAAAGCTCCTCAGCAGGGAAATCGCGACCCAGCTCAGGGGGAGGGGAGTCTCCTTCGAGCTCTATCCCTTTTCCTTCAGAGAGTTCTTGAGGGCCAGATCCTTCGAACCGAGCGAGTCCCTTCCAAGGAAAGCCAGAACCAAGGCCCTTCTCGAAGAGTACCTCAGGTGGGGAGGTTTTCCCGAGGTAGTTCTTGAGGACTCGGAGCTTTTGAAGAGAAAGACCCTCGAAGGATACGTTGATCTGATACTTTATCGGGACGTTGTCGAGCGCTTCGGCGTTAAGAACACGAGGGCACTTAGGCTTTTGCTCAGGTTAATCGGGTCATCCTTTGGCAGGGAGTTCTCAATAAACAGGACGGCCAGGTACATGAGGGGAATGGGAGTTGAAGCCAACAGGAACACCCTCTCGGCCTACCTTGAGCACCTTGAGGACGCCTACATGGTTGTAAGGGTAAGAAAACTTGCACCTCCCAGGGAGAGCGAGAAGGCCCTGCCCAAGGTCTATCTCATCGACACTGGCCTCGCGAGGGTCTTTAAGGAAAACCTGGAACTGGGAAGACTAATGGAATCAGCGGTTCTAACTGAACTTCTCCGTAGGGGGGTTAAGCCCTACTACCTCAAAACCCAGAAGTTTGAGGTTGATTTCGTGATCAGGGAGGGGGATTCCCACAGGCTGATTCAGGTAACGCGCTCTCCGGAGGGGGAGACATTAGAGAGGGAAATCAAAGCCCTTAGAGAGGCCTCAAAGCTTATTCCCGTTCACGAGAAGACCTTGATAACCTGGGACGATGAGGGAGAAATCGAGGGCGTGAGGCTAACGCCCCTATGGCGGTGGCTTTTGGGGGTGAAACCTTGAGGGAATCGGAAATAATCGAGCTGTTCCTCAAACACCTTAAAAGACAGGGAGATCTGCCTCTCGGCGACGATGCTGGAGCTATTAGGCTCGGCAATGAATGGCTCATAGCTACAAACGATATGCTCGTCAGGAAAACCGACGTTCCAGATATGATGACTCCCGAGCAGGTCGGCTTCAAGGCGGTGACGATGAACGTGAGCGACGTTGCCGCGATGGGTGCTAGGCCGATAGGTTTCCTCTTCTCCCTCGGCGTTCCCCGGGATGTGGGGAGGGACTACCTTGAAGGAATCGCTGAGGGAATTGAGAGGGCCCTTGAGTTCTATGACGTTCCTGTTTTGAGCGCCGATACGAACGAGGCAGACGACCTGATAATAGACGGCGTTGCCCTCGGAGTTACAGAAAGGTTGCTCACCCGCTCGGAGGCAACGCCCGGTGACCTGGTATGCGTTACCGGGGATTTAGGGAGGGCCTTAGCGGGCTACCTCGTCTGGAGGGAAGGCCTTGAAGTGCCCGAGAAGACTCGTAAGGCACTCTACGAGAAGTTTCTTGAGCCCAGGGCAAGGGTGAGAGAAGGGACGAAGCTCAGCGGAATAGCCAGTTCTGCCATAGACGTGAGCGATGGCCTGGCTAAGGAACTCCACCTCCTGGCAGGGATGAGCGGTGTTAGAATAGAGCTCAGCTCTGAAAGCCTTCCGATAAGGGAAGAAGTCCTTGAGGTTGCCGGGCTTCTCGGGAGGAACCCCGTTGAGCTGGCCCTTTCGAGCGGGGAGGAGTTCGAGCTCGTCTTTACAGTCGAGCCGGAGAGGGTACCAAGCTTGGACTTCGACTTCTCGGTCATCGGGAGGGTCGTTGAGGGTGAGGGCGTTTACCTCGATGGCAAGCCGCTGCCTCCCCTGGGGTGGGAGCATTTCAATAGAAGGTTGTTCCGATAACGTTTTAAAACCCCCTCCGGTAGTAACCGCCGGAGCGGGAAGAAATGGAGAGCCTCAGGATAGCGCTGGCCTCGGATTGGTTCTATCCAAAAGTCGGCGGGATAGAGGCCCATATGGACGAACTGGCCCGAAACCTGCTTAAGGCGGGTCATGAGCCCTACGTGATAACCCACGACTACCGCTACATGCAACCATACGACGGGGGGTTTCCGTACCCTATAAAGAGGTTCCCGGCCACGTTCTACATAAGGAGATACCACATAAGCCTCAGCCCGACCCAGCTCATCAGGATAAACGAGTTCTACAAGAGCGTTACCTTCGACATAACCCACATCCACAGCATATACTCCCCCCTCGCGATAGCTGTAGCCAACGTCTCTAGGGGGGTAAGGGACATACCCGTGGTCGCGACCAACCACTCGTTCTTCGGAAACCCCCCGATGGCCAGCTTTTTTAGATGGGAACTAAGGAGAAGCCTGAAGAGGGTTGACCACTTCATAGCCGTCAGCACGCCGGTTGCGAGGGACACGGCGGAGCTCATAGGTGACCTCAGGAAGGAGAGGCCGATAACGGTCATCCCCAACGGGATAGACACAGAGACCTGGAGACCCCCGGAAGAGGAGGAGCGCATGAGGGCGAGGGAGAAGCTTGGAGTTGGGGATGAGATAGTGCTCTTCTACGTCGGCCGGATGACCGGGAGAAAGATGGCCCACAGGTTGCCCTTCGTCATAAAACGAGCCCTTGAGCTGGCCGGGATGGAGAAGGACAGGGTCCGCTTCGTGGCAGTTGGTGAGGGCGATAAAAGGCCCGAATTTGAGGAAAACCTGAGAAAGACAGGAATCGGCGAGATAACCTCGCTCTTCGGCTTTCTCCCCCGGAAGAGGTTGAAGGAGTTTTACTGGGCCTCGGACATAGTCCTAATGCCCGGCATCCTTGAGGCCTTTCCGGTGGTCGGGCTTGAGGCGATGGCCTCGGGAAGACCCATAGTAGGCAGGAGGGAGAGCGGTCTCTCGGATATGGTGATCGACGGTCTCACGGGATACCTCGCCCGGAGCGAGGAAGAACTGGCCGAGAGGCTTGCCCTCTTGCTTGAGGACTACGAGCTCGTCGAAAAGATGGGCATCGCCGGAAGGGAGAGGGCCGAGAGGTGCTTCTCCTGGGAAAACATTCTTAAGAGAATCCTCCGCGTTTACAAAAATACCCTAGATAGGGCCGAAGAGTTCGACAGAAAGTATTTACTCTACAGGTTATCGAGGGAGCTGGGATGATCGTGGCAATAACCTTTGACGTCGAACACGACTGCCCCCCTTACCTGACTACCACGAGGGGCATGGAGGAAGGCCTCCCGAGGATACTCGACCTCCTTGAGGAAAAGCGTGTGAAGGCGACCTTCTTCTTTACAGCTGAGATGGCGAAGCGCTTCCCCCACCTTGTGAAGAGAGTAATTGACGAGGGACACGAGCTCGGAAGCCACAACTACAACCACGAGAGGCTGGACAGGCTGAGTAAGGATGAGGGATCAAAGGTCATCGAGAAATCCCTCAGAGTCCTAAGGGAGTTTGGAGATGTTACTTCCTTCCGGGCCCCCAACCTCCAGTTCCCGGATTACTACTATCGTGTCCTTGAGCGGAACGGTGTTCTCGTCGACTCCTCCAAGGCAACCTACAAGGGCTACCGCTCCGGGGTGAGGTTCTTCGGGGAGGTTCTTGAGGTGCCGGCTTCCACGACTAGCTCCGTAATAAGGCTCCCCTGGAGACTTCAAAAGATAATCCACCCCCGGCTGAAAGAACCAAGGGTTTACTTTGCCCATCCCTGGGAGTTCGTGTCAATGCAGAAGGAGAAAATAAGGTGGGACTGCAAATTCAACACCGGCGATAAGGCCCTTGAGCTCCTCGGAAGGCTCATAGACTACTACAAAGGAAGGGCAAGGTTCATGGAGATGTCCGAGTTCTACTCAAAATACCAAAAGCTTAAACGCTGGGCTTCGAACTCAGAGCGGTGGGAGACATGAGGGAGGCGATGTGGTGGGAACCACTTGGAGACGGGGGGGTTCGCTGTAAGCTCTGTCCCCTTAACTGCATCATCAACGAAGGTAAGAGGGGCTCCTGCAGGGTCAGGAAGAATATAGGAGGGAAGCTCTACACCCTCAACTACGGCAAAGTTTCGGCCGTGGGTGCCGACCCAGTTGAGAAAAAGCCCCTCTTTCACTTCTGGCCGGGTTCGTGTGCGTTCTCGATAAGCACCGTTGGATGCAACATGCACTGCAAACACTGCCAGAACTGGGAGATAAGCCAGGCCGACGAGAGCTTTCCCTACCTCCACGACATGACGCCCGAGATGGTTGTAAGAATGGCGAAGCGCTACGGCTGTGAGAGCATAGCCTACACCTATAACGAGCCGGTAATCTGGTACGAGTTCGTGCTCGAAACAGCGAAGCTCGCCAGGAAGGAGGGCCTTTACAACCTTCTCATAACCAACGGCTACATCAACGAGGAGCCCTTCAGGGAGTTGGCCCCTTACATAGACGCCATGAACATAGACATAAAGGCCTTCGATGACAAGTTTTACATGAAGATAGCCAGCGTCCCCAGCGGTGAGCCGAGCAGGAGAACAGCGGTGATAGCCAAGAAGGAATTCGGAATCCACGTCGAGCTGACCTACCTCATAATCCCGACGCTCAACGATAGGGAGGAAGAGATCCGCGCCTTCGCCCGCTGGGTTCTGGAGAACCTCGGGGACGACACTCCGGTTCACTTCTCGCGCTTCTTCCCCCACTACAAGCTGATGCACCTTCCACCAACACCCCTTGAGACCATGGACATGGCCTACAGGGTCGCTAAGGAGGAGGGTCTCAAGTTCGTTTACATAGGCAACGTGCCAGGTCATCCGGGCGAGAACACCTACTGCCCGGGATGCGGAAGACCCGTGATAGTCCGCTGGGGCTTTGAGATAACCGAGTACCATGTTACTCCTGAGGGGAAATGCGAGTACTGCGGTGAGGAAATACCGATAGTGGGCACCTACCTGAAAAAGCGCTATAGTGGAATGTGGTGGTAAAAATGGAAAAGATTGAGGCTATTTTTTACATCGAGGGCCTTTCCAACGACAAGAAAGCTTTGGAAAACGCCCTGGAGGAGATAAAGAAGGAACTCCAGAGGGAGAAGCTCGTGGAAGTTGAGGACATCCACGTTGAGGACATCATAGAGGCCGAGAACGAGCTCCTCAAGTACTCAGGAGTCGTTGAGGCGAGGGTTTCAGGTGGTTTTCAGGAGATGGTAAAGGCCGTCCTGAAGTATGGCCCGGCCATTGTTGAGGTCGTCTCCCCCGGGAAAATTGAGATAAAGGGAGAAGACCTAGCAAAAACCCTTGGTGAAGTCTCTCTCGTCATGGGGAAGCTCATGAACAGGTACGGTAGCCTCGTTGCCTATCCCGACCTCTCCGAGATGCCAATGCCCAGGATAGGCTACTCAAGGGACGAAATAGAGGAGCTCATAACGGACGACAGGAACATACGCTACCGCTTCGTTATAGAGGTCACGGGAAAGGACGAGGAGGGCGTTAAGGAGGTCATGGCCAAGGCCTTCACGCTTGAGGGGTGCAGGATAAACAGCCTTATTCTGAAGGGTGAAACGACCGAAAAAGGGTTTAAGGGCCTCCTAGCTGCGGAACTCCTTTCCACATTTGACGTTCTGTTCCAGCTTACAGCCAAATACGCTCCAGTGGCTATTTCCATCGTCGAGCCAGAGATAATCGATGTAACCGCCAACGAGCTTCAGAACTCACTTACCGACCTAGGCGGTTTCGTCAACGAACTGGTCACCAGACCCCTCAGGAAGAGGCTACTCCCCCAAGGATAATATCGGCAAAAGGCGAATTTGGTATAGGCATTTAATTAAGCCCCCTTTAATTTTTACGGCAATAAGCGAGCTTTTTTCGGCCCGAGAAAGGGTCTGAAAGCGAAAAGTATATATACCCTTTGGGAACAGAAGGATAATGACAACACTTAGAGAGGGCTTTAGCCCAACAACCCAAGGAGGTGTTGTGAAATGAAGGTGAAGAAGATCGCGGCACTCGCAGTTGGTGCCGCAATGGTTGGCGCAACCATCGGCTTTGCCAGTGCTACCACCGTTCCGAACATCCCGAAGAGCTTCTTCGTTAACAACGACGGAACCCCGAACGTTAAAATCGTCGTCGGCAGCAACGCTGCCGCCATGGACGTTGCCAGCGCCGCCGATATAGCCGTTGCCCTTGGAAGCCTGCTCTACACCACCGAGCAGGTTGAGGCCCAGAACGCCTACGTTAAAGTTAAGGAGGTTATACCCCCGGCCAACGCCGCTACCTGGACGATTTACGCTTACAACTACACCACCATCACCCAGGACCACGGGATAAACAACATCACCAGCTGGGCAACCAGCTACGACGAGCTTCCCGACAACTACTGGTGGAACGGAGCCGCTTACACCGCCAACTACACCCAGTGGGAGGACAGCTTCAGCGTCCCGGTCACCCTCAAAGGCAAGGACAGCGTTGGAAAGTACAGCGTTGACTGGCACATAAACATAAACAAGGTCGAGCTCAAGTCCATCGACCCCAAGCCCAAGAACTGGACCAAGGCCGCTCCGCCCAAGAAGGCCGACCTCGTCGTTCCCGCTGGCAAGCTGAGCATCTTCGTTGACTACGTCCTCTACAACTACAGCTACACCGAGACCGAGAAGCAGACCCTTGGTGAACCCGAGTGGGGTACCAAGACCGTCACCAAGACCGTCACCAAGACGGCAATCGGTGACAAGGAAGAGGTCAACGCCATGGGTGGAACCATAAACAAGGTCGTCCTTCCGGGCGTTGGAGCCGGTGACGACTTCACGGTCTTCGGCCAGAGCTACCACGTCTACGAGGTCGGCGACGGAAGCTTCACCGTCGGTTACGTTGACCCCAAGGACCCCGACTGGTTCAAGCTCCACGAGTCAAGGATTATCGGCGACAGGTGGAACGTCACCGTCCAGGACATAAGCCTCAGCCAGGACACCGCCATAGTCCTCGTTACCGACACCACAAACGGCCAGCAGGTTACCGCCCTGCTCAACAAGGACACACCGGTCTACATCTACTACGACAACAGCGGGCAGCTCGTTTGGGGCACTAGCCAGGTCTCAGAGGCCGGAATTATGCTCGACCTCAAGAGCACCTTCGTCGGTATCGACAACACCATCATGGCGAGCATCTACTACGTCTATGACATTGAGAAGTACACAAGCGCCAACTTCCACCCGGCCGCTGGCTGGAACGCCACCATCAGCACCTACCAGAGCAGCGGTGTTTACTACATCGCCAACATAACCCTTATCAACAACAAGGAGCTTGAGGGCAACCCGATTGACATCTTCGGTGCCTACAACCTCATGTACAAGTACGTGCAGAAGGGCTACGATGAGTACTACAACCCGGCCGCTGATGACTTCGTGAAGGCACCCAAGAACAAGAAGTTCATCGTTGCATACGCCTACATCTGCCTCAAGGAGAAGGAGGGCAAGGTCATCGAGAAGGAGCTCAAGGTCGGCGACACCCTGCCGGACAGCGACTACACCGTCGAGGCTATCTACGCGGACAACATTGTAATCAAGCCCGTCACCGAGCCGATAACCGTCATGGACTTCGAGGTTGACGTCAACAACCCAGGCAGCAACCTCATCCTCGTCGGTGGCCCGGTTGCCAACAGCGTCACCAAGTACCTCGTCGACGAGGGCAAGAGCAAGGTTGACTGGTACAACAGCCCAGGCGACGTCGAGTACATCCCGGACGCCTTCGGAAGCTACGGAGCCGTCATCGTCGCCGGTGCCACCAGGAACGAGACCAGGGTCGCAGCCGAGGCCCTCATGCAGTATCTCGCCGAGCTCGCCAAGGAGTGAGCTCCTTTCTTACCCTTTCCTTAACATTTTCTCACTTCTTGGGAGGTTTTAGGGGTGGACAGGAGGGTTCTAGCGTTAACTATAATCGTGCTGATTGTTCTGGCACCTATCGGTTACGTTGCCTACGCATACAGCAACTTTGGCTCGGTTATTAACCCCGGAAAACCCAAGGGAACGTCAAACTACGTCGTTATCTACCACCAAGGCCAGTTCTACGTTCTAACCCCTGAGGACTACGCCAGTGAACTTGCCGGCGGGAAAAAGCTGCCACCCGGTTCAAAGGTCTTCAACGTTACTCTGAAGAGCTACATCACCGGCAGTCCGGAAGTTGACCTCAACCTCACTTTGAGGAGCTTCTACGACCGCTTTACGATAGTCATTGGTGCTCCTTCCGTTCAGGAGTGTAAGAGCAATCCCCAGGCTTATCCAGGAGACTGCCGGATGAGAACCGTTGTGGCAACCGAAGTCTCTGCCCTAACCTCGGCAATATTCTCAGCGAACTACTACATAAAGGCAAAGGGCATGGGCTACGACAACGCGAGCGCGAGGCAGTATGCCTACCAGCAGACCCAGATAAGACACCACATAGCCTACCTCAGCTTCATTACCAAGCTCGACATCGGTAGGGGTAGCCTAGGGAACGAGAAGAACCTCGCGGTCCTGCTCATAGGACCCGCCGAGGGTGCTAAGTGCAACTGCATCTTTGCACCCAGGAGAGGGCTCCTCGTAATCGAGGGAACAAGCGACGAGACACTAAGGGCCGAGGTCGTTCTGATAGAGAACATCATCGGCTTCAGGTGGCCACAGGGGAACAACACGGAAACCGTTCAGATTACAGGGTAATCCGTCCCTCAAGTATTTCCCTTTTATCCTCCCCGACTAGTGAGAAGAACTCCTCCTCACCCCTGAAAGGCCTTTGAGCAAGAATCTTAACGGCCCTCTTCTTCCCTATGCCCGGGATCAGCTGGAGAACCTTGGGGCTCTCGCGGTTCACGTTTATCGGAACCGGAATCCCGGTTATGCTCCTGAAGCCGTGATCCACTATCAGGACGTCGTAAAAGCGGTTCAGGGGGACTTCCTTTGGGATGCCGACGATGAGGGGGTAGCTCCCTATCTGCCTGCCGTAGGTGAGGCCGCTGTCAAAGACCTCAGCCCGGACGTCCCTTAGGACAGTCCCAACCGGAACGACGCGCCTGAGCATCGGCAAATCAATCTCGTGCCTTATCCTGTACTTGTAGTGCTGGATTAAGCGTTTGTGCTTCTCGGTCTTGACCTTCTCACGCATGTGCCAGAGCGGTGTCCCCGGAAATACGACTACCTGGCGGATATTTATGCGCCTCACCATCAGGCCATCGTCGAGCAACCTTTTAAGGAACTGGAAGGTCAGTTCGTAGCTCTTCTTCGTCTCGCCCGGGAGGCCGAAGATGATGTTTATACCCGGCAGAAGCCAGGGCATGCCGTTGTAGCCTCTCTTCCCGCCGACCTCGTTGAGTATCTTCACCGCCTCGTAGGTTTCCTCGGCCGTTGCGTTCAGGTTGTTGAGTCTAGCAACCTTCGGGTCGGCGCTCTCAAGACCGAAGGCGACAACGTTTCCGGGAGTGCCGTACTTGATGAGGGTCTTGGCTATTCTCACGCTCTCCTCGGGGTAGTTCGCTATGACAGCTGGATTCGCGTTGTCCACGTGGAGGGTTTTGACGTGGGGAGCGACGGAGCGTATCCCGGAGAAAAGCTTTTCTACCGCCTCCGGGTTGGGGATTGGGACGCGTCCATTAGGCTTTGCCATGTACGAGAAGATACAGCTCTGCCGTCCAACCCTGAAGTGTCTAACGCCAAGGTCATAGAGGGCCTTCACCTCGGCAATAACGTCCTCAACCGGCCTGTCCTCAACCTTCCGATAGCGGACGGGCTCGGTGCAGAAGGAGCAGCCACCTATTCCCATAGCTTTTGGACAGCCACGCTGGGTTTCAATCTCGACTATGACGAAGTCGGGATAATCGGGAAACTGCTTCACCACTTCCGCCCCAATAATTGCATAATCCCTTAATTCGTTATAATCCCTGAACTGGAAGGGCTCGGCGTCCTTTGGGTTGCTGAAGTAGTCGAAGAGGAACGCCTCAAGGTCGCCGTAAACGACGTGATCGAAAACGGAATTAGCTAAAGATAGCTCGCGCGAGGTTATCTTTGTCCCACCGGCGTGAGCAGAGCCCATGAAGGCCGGTCCGCCGAGTATCTTTTCAGCTTTGTAGTTCTTTATGAACCTCGCTATCTCCTCGACCTGAGAGGGAACTGCCGAGAGGTACTTACCCGGCGTGTGGAGGCCGCCGATGTAGATTATTACATCAGCCTTTTCGAGTATTTCTCGGGTCTTCGGGAAGTTCGGCGTCTTGTTCTTCGTGGCGATTCCTTTCTCTCCTTCAAAGGTTGCCCTGAGGTCGTCTATGGTGAGGTAAAAAACGCTCGCATCCTTCCGAGCCTTCTTTATCGCCCCGTAAGCGTATCGCGGATAAATCCCGAGGTAAGGGGGAACGCCTAACCCCGCTGGTTCATCAGTGTAGCCGTCGATGATGGCAACTATCATGTTCCAATCTCGCGGATTTCAGTTTAAAAATATGGCGAACTCATAGAATGCCCCTATCCCTGAGGTAGAACTGTATTTCAAGGACATCCTCCGGGGACAGCTGAAAAACCCTCTTCCCTGCGAGTGGAACGGAGTTCAGCGCATCCTTTAGGGATTTGGCCTCTCTCCTCCCAAGGCCGAGCATATGGGCCGACTTCTTAAGGGCAGAGCTGACGGTGCTTCTCCTGTGCTGGAAAAGTGCCCTGACAAGGTTTTCGTCCAGCTCGATCCTTTCGGAGGGTGGCTTGGGCTCCAGAATGACGACGGCAGAGTCAACTTTAGGTCTCGGCCAGAAGGCGCCCTTTCCAATGCGCTCGACCAGCTCGGCGTTGGCCTTTGCCCTGAGCATGAGGGAAAGCCGGGAGTAGTTCCTGTCCCCGGGTTCTGCAACCATTCTCTGGGCGAACTCCAGCTGGTATATCAGGACAGCCCTCTCGAAATCCCGCTTGAGCAGCTTAAACGTCACCGGAGAGGAAATCTGATAGGGAAGGTTGGAGACCATCTTGTTGAAGGGTGGCCACTCAACCCTGAGAGCATCCCCCCGGATGAGCTCCACGTTGGGCCACCCATACTCGTTCTTTAGAATCTCAACCAGCCGAGGGTCTTTTTCTATCGCATACACCTTTCCGGCACGCTTTGAGAGAGCATCGGTGAGAACGCCGAGGCCGGGCCCAATCTCAAGAATGGTGTCGCTCTCTTTTATCTCGGCCCTTTCGATGTTTCTCTCTATTATCTCGGGCACTATGAGAAAGTTCTGGCCGAGGTCCCTGCTGGGCCTGAGGTTATATTTGTAAATAAGGGAGAAGAGCCTATCCCTCATCCCCTGAAAATCCTCCTGTGTCCAACGAAGAGCTTGTAACGGTCTTTGCCTTGGAGTTCATCAACTATGCGTTTTGCTATCATCTTTACCGGATCAGGAAGGCCCTTGACGCGCTTTCTCAGGTCTTCAAAGCTCTTAAAGGGTTCTCTCTGGCGCTCCTCGATTATCTCCCACATGTGCTTCTTTCCTATGCCGGGCAGAAGCTCAAGGCTGTGGAGTCTGTTGGTTATAGGGGGAGCAACGTTGAAGAACTGGATGAAGCGCTCCTCGTTGTTCTTAACTATTTCCTCAACAACGTAGGGGAGCTCGGCCTTGGCCGTGTCGGTGAGTTCGTCGTAGGAGAGCTTCTTATTTATGAGGAGTACCTTGTCCCTGTTTCCCTTACCGACGAAGACTCTCTCGTAGAGCATGAGGTCAACCTTTGGAGTAACTTCGAGGAGTGTGAAGGCCTTCTCTCCGATGACCTGGGCCACGGGCTTCCCTGTCCTGCGACCACTCATCAGGTCAACGTAATAGCCCTCAGGAAGGTAGTCAAGAACGTAGGCGTATTCCTCGTACTCAACGTTTCTCCTCTTTTTCTCAATGCTTTCACGGTAGGAGTGCCTCCTGTACCTATCCATACTCTCTCCCCCAGAAACTATTCTGGTCTGAAGTTTTTATACTTTCCTCAAGAAAAGAAGAAATCAATCGAGGGGCCGGTACTCGTCGAGAAGCTTTATTATCTCCTCGGCCTCCTCTTTGCTTGGCATGTGCTCCTCTTTCGCAAAGATTACCCTGATGTCAAAGTAGTCCTCGGGCATTATGTCCACTATCTTTGCCGCGAGCCTTTCGTCGAGCCACTCAAAGAGGCCAGCCAGCCTCTCCTTAAGCTCCCTAGCCTTCTCGGGCGGGAGCTTTGAGAACTTCTCCGCGTGTTCAAGGCTTATCCTTGCCTCATAAAACATGGGCTCCTCCGGGTTCTCCACCATTCCCTCGGCTCTCCTGCGCTCGAGGAGCTCCTTGGCCTCCGCTATTGTGATGAACCTCTCCTCGAGCTTCTTTCTGCCTATCATGGTCATCCCTTCTGAGGCCTGAGATGAACCGGGTGGATGAAGAACGTCTTGACCTTCCCGCCGTCCTTAATCTCCACCACGTAAGCGTCTCCGCGCTTCCCAACGACCGTCCCGGTTCTTCCATGGAACCTTGGGTCCGGCATTCCCTTGTGGTAGCTGGGCTCTATGACTATGTGAACCTTCTGACCGACCTCAAACTCCTGGAGGAACCTAGTGAGCGGCGGCAGGCCTCTCCTCCTTGGACTCTTGCTGAGCTTCCCGCGCGTCTTCCTCCTAAAGCTGTGGGCTTTCTGAACCATACCAATCACCTCTCAGGGTTTCAACACCAACCAAACGTGGACTCCAAACTTTTCAAGCAGGGGCATCTTTTCGCTCCGTTTAGGCTCAGGACTAACCCCCTGGGAATCACTAAAAGCCTCTACACGGGATTTATAAATCTTTCCGACTAGTCGTCAAGGATGTTCAGGACGTCGAGCCTCTCGCACCAGGCCTTCTTTCCGAGCAAATCGCTGACGCTCGGCCTCGTCCTGCCCTTATCTCCCGAGATAAGCTCCTTTATGTAGAGACCGCCGTCGGTGATGAGGCGTAGCTCAAAGTGCCTCTCATCGAGCCATCTAGCCTCGGCTTCGTAAACAATTCTGGTTCTCACTTTGTCAGCCCTCGCTTTTCTCACGCGCCAGGGCGTCCTCTGGTGGATTTCCAAGCCCCTAAGCTTTCTCGCGACTTCCTCTGCCTCCTTAGGTGTTACCCCCTCCTCCACCAGAACTAACGCTAGGTATTCCTTCCGGTGGTTCTTTGTGAGAACTTCCTCAGCTTCCTTCGCCGAGATGAAACGAAGGTTTACAACTTCAACCTTACCGCTCGCGTTTATCTCCTTCGCTACCTCCTCAAGGTTCACCCTTCTCCTCTTTGGCCGCTTTATCTCGACCACAAAGGGCCTTCCATTGCCGAGCATTCTGACATCAACGTCCTCCCTCCCGGCACCCTTGAAGACGCACTTCCCGGCAAAAGCCTTTGAGAAGGCCCGGCAGATTATCGAGGCAACACTCTCATCGAAGTCCGGAAGGGGCGTCTGCGGAATTCCCCGCACGAGCTTTCTGTAACGGCCGTAAACGTAAACCGGGTTTATCTGGAGCTCGATTTTACCGGAGTATGGCTCCACGATGAAGACCACGTCGGGGCTGGCCGATGTTTCCTTACCGGTTTTTCTGCCGAAGGCCTTTCCCAGCTCGCGGTTGAACTCGCGGTTTATCGGCTCGGCGGTCTCGATACCAAATTCCTCCCAGAGCGCCCTTTCCTTTTCCATGATCCCCTCGGGGAAACGCGAGCCTACCCTGAAGGTCTCGAATTCAATGCCCTTTGATGATTCAATCATTCTCTCAACGAGCTCTGGAATCCTTTCAAAAACGTTCCCGCACAGCTCACACCTCTCGGGCCTTTCCAGAGGGGGCAAACCCCTGGAAGACCTCTCCATGTTGAGGACGAAGCGTATGGCCTTTCCCCTTTCCTCGTTCGTCCCCTTTCCGAGCTGGGCAAAAAGCCTCCCTAGGCAGTGGTCGCACAGCCCATGCCTCTCAAGAACCGCTTCCGCCTTCTCAACTATCATCTTCCCACCCTAAACCTTTTTATCGGCCTTCCCTTACTCCGACCGATGATGACTCGAAGGCAGAGGATAATAAGCCTTTTGGAGGAAAGGGACTACTCACCCAGCGAGCTGGCACAGGCACTCGGACTGAGGGGTAAGGGCTCGAAAAAGCTCGTCCTCGATGAGCTTAGGGCCATCCAGAAGACGCTAAAAAGGGAGGGCAAAGTCCTACTGATAAAGCCCGCCGAGTGCAGGAAGTGTGGCTTCCGCTTTAAGCCCGAAATAAAGATACCATCACGCTGTCCGAGATGCAAGAGCGAGTGGATAGAGGAACCGAGGTTTAAGATTGAAAGGAGGGGCTGATATGAGAAAGGTTGAGGAGTTCATGAGGAAACACAACCTTGAGGTTGGGGATTTGGTCAGAATCGTGAAGAGAGAGGGAGATGAGCTTTTGACATTCGAGGGTCTTGTAATGCCGCCCTACGAGCTCTCCCCGGGCGAAACGCTGACCATAAAGCTTGACAACGGCTACAACATCGGAATCCTCATCGATGCCATTGAGAAGGTCGAGGTTCTTGAGAAGGCCGCCGAAAAGCCGAAGATGGCCTTCCAGGAAGTTCTCCCCAAGAGAGAGGGCCTGCCCAACGTTACAATCCTTGGAACCGGCGGAACGATAGCGAGCAGGATAGACTACAAGACCGGCGCAGTTCACCCAGCTTTTACCGCCGAAGAGCTCGCCAAGGCAGTTCCGGAGATATTCGAGATGGCCAACGTGACGCCGAAGCTCATCATGAACATCCTCAGCGAGGACATGAAGCCCGAATACTGGAAAAGGATAGCCCACGAGGTGGCAAGGGCCCTAAACTCCGGTGAGGATGGGGTTGTTATAGCCCATGGAACTGACACGATGGGCTACACTGCCTCTGCCTTGAGCTTCATGCTCAGAAACCTTACCAAGCCGGTCGTTCTGGTTGGAGCGCAGAGGAGCTCAGACAGGCCGAGCAGTGATTCGGCTATGAACCTCACCTGCGCCGTAAAAATGGCCACCAGCGACGTTGCGGAAGTGATGGTGGTTATGCACGGGGAAACGAGCGACACCCACTGTTTAGCGCACCGCGGGACAAAGGTAAGGAAGATGCACACGAGCAGGAGGGACGCCTTCAGGAGCATAAACGACATCCCGATAGCCAAAATCTGGAAGGACAGAATAGAACTCCTCAGGGACGACTACAGGAGGAGGAGTGAAGGCGAGGTAGAGGTTGACGACAGGATGGAGGAGAAGGTCGCGATCCTCAAGGTTTATCCGGGAGTGAGCGACGAGATACTCGACTTTCTGGTTGATAGGGGCTACAAAGGGGTTGTCATTGAGGGAACGGGCCTCGGCCACGTTCCCCAGGATTTCATACCGCACGTCCAGCGTGCCGTTGAGGAAGGTGTAGCGATCTGCGTCACCAGCCAGTGCCTCTACGGCAGGGTGAACCTCAACGTCTACTCAAACGGCAGAAAGCTCCTCAAGGCCGGAGCGATACCCTGCGAGGACATGCTTCCGGAAACAGCTTACGTCAAGCTGATGTGGGTTCTCGGACACACGGACGACCTCGGTGAAGTGAGAAAGATGATGCTGACCAGCTACGCCGGTGAGATAACACCCTACACGAGGTTTGACACCTTCCTGAGGTGATGGAGATGACCGAAAAGTTCGATTACGAAAAGCTCGGCCTCAAGGTCGGCCTTGAGATTCACAGACAGCTCGATACCAAAAAGCTGTTCTCATCAGTCCCGAGCGAGCTGACCGAGAGGGTTGACTTCACCTTTGAGCGACGCCTGAGGCCGACGATGAGCGAGATGGGCGAAATAGATCCAGCCGCTCTGGAAGAGTTCAAGAAGGGGAGGAAGTACATCTACGAGGGCAACTACGAGCTGACGGATCTGGTTTACATGGACGAGGAACCGCCGAGGGGGCCCGATAAGGAAGCCCTGGAGGTTTCGCTCCAGATAGCCTACCTCCTCAACGCCAAGCCGGTCGATGAGGTTCACTTCATGCGTAAAATAGTCATAGACGGCTCCAATGTTTCAGGCTTTCAGAGAACGGCCATAATAGCGATGAACGGAAAGGTTGACACACCCTGGGGAAGCGTGGGCATTCCGACGATATGCCTTGAGGAGGACGCGTGTAGAATCGTTGAGCGGAAGGAGAAGGAGGTAATATACCGTATCGACAGGCTCGGCATTCCTCTGGTGGAGATAAGCACTACCCCGGACATACACCACCCGGAGCAGGCGAAAGTCGTTGCGAAGTACATAGGCGATGCTTTAAGGGCAACCAGAAAGGTGAAGCGCGGATTAGGAACCATAAGGCAGGATTTGAACGTCTCAATAAGGGGCGGTGCGAGGATAGAGATAAAGGGCGTCCAGGAGCTCGACATGATTCCCCTCATCATCGAGCGTGAGGTTGAAAGGCAGGTTAACCTCCTCAAAATCCGCGACGAGCTGAGGGAGAGGGGAGTTAAGCCCGAGGACATCAAAGAGGAGTTCCACGACGTTACCGAGGTTTTCCAGAACACGGAGTCGAAGATAATAGCGAGGGCCATCAGGAAGGGCGGTAAAGTCCTCGCCGTTAAGCTTCCGGGCTTTAGGGGTCTCATAGGCAGGGAGATACAGCCGGGCAGGCGTTTAGGCACGGAAATGGCGGACAGGACCAAGAAGTATGTAAAGGGGATCTTCCACATTGACGAATTACCGAACTATGGAATTACAGAAAAAGAGGTTAATGCGGTTATAGAAAAGCTCGGCCTCGGTGAGAAAGACGCCTTCGTTCTCGTCGCGGCCGAGGAAGAAACGGCCAGGAAAGCTTTAGCCGAGGTCGTTAAGAGGGCTAGGGAAGCGATAGAAGGCGTCCCCGAGGAGACGAGGAGGGCCTTACCCGATGGCAACACCCAGTACATGCGCCCGCTCCCGGGCAAGGCGAGGATGTATCCAGAGACTGACATTCCGCCCATCTTCCTGCCAGAGGAGTACAAAGAGAGTATAAAGGCGAACCTTCCGGAGTTGCCTCAGGAGAGAGTTGAGCGCTACGTTAAGGAGTACAGGATCGACAGGAGCTTGGCGGAGACTCTCGTCAACGACGAGCGCGACGAACTCTTTGAGGAGCTGGTAAAGAAGGGGGTTAAACCATCTCTGGCCGCTTCAATTCTGGTGGTTGTCCTCAAGGGCCTCAAGAAGGAGGTTCCTATAGAGAATATCACCGAGGAGCACATCAGGGGGGCCTTTGAACTGTACATTGAGGGCAAGATCGCCAAGGAGGCCTTCGAGGAGATTTTCAAGGAGCTGGCGAAAAACCCCGAGAGGACCGCGAAGCAGGTTGCGGAGGAGAAGGGACTAACTCTTCTCAGCGAAGAGGAGGTTGAGAGAATAATCGATGAGGTCATCAAAGCCAACATCGAGGTCATAAAGGCCAAGGGCATGGGAGCGATGGGCATGATAATGGGAAGGGCAATGGCGAAGCTTCGTGGCAGGGCCGACGGTAAGCTCGTTAGCTCCCTCGTCAGGAAGAAGATTCAAGAGCTGAGCTAAGCTTTTTATCCCTTTTCTCCAAATTCCTCCCATGAGGTACCGGTATCGAGTGCTCTACTACACCTATCTCTCGAATCCGGAGACCGTTTCGAGGCTCAAGGAATCGCTCAGGGGCTACACCCTCCTGCTGAACCCGGACAGGGCTTCCCTTAGGGACGCCCTCTTAATGACCGCCATGACGAGCGATGAGATGATAATCGCGCGGTCTGGAGATACTTTTCTCATAGCGCCCCTTCAGGACGTTCCTCCGGGCTGGACTTCCGGCGAGGAGTTTCTAGTAAGCAGGGAGCGGGGGCTTGAAAAGGTCGCCGAGGAAATAGCGGGCAGAGAAAAGGGCAGAATGGCCTTGAAGGGCGCCCTGATAGTTGGCCTCATACTCCTGCTCTCATACTTCGGCTACCGCTATCACGCCCTTGAAGCCCTGAACAACCTTCTCCTCCTCATTGGGCTCGTCCTGAGCCTCCTCGGAGGCCTTTTGAGGGGTTATAAGAGGATAAGGGTCAGAGCATCGGCTCCTCGTCACCGCTCGGAGTGAGGGAAAAACTCATCATCCCCCTAGAAGTTGAGGTCAAGGCTTTTAAACATAAACTCGAAGGATACCTCATGAGAAAGGAAATCCGGAGCATCCAGAGAGGGGTAAAGCGGAGTGGCTTTCACGTGGACTATGCGCGAGCGACCTGCCAGATGCTCTCCGACTGCTCAAGAAGGATTGAGGAGGCACTCCGCTCGGCAGGGGTCCCCTACACCCGGCTCGTGGACCCAGACTGCTACTCCCTCACAAGCTTGGCCGGGGACGTGTGGGGCACCGACCTCATGGTTCTTGAGCTAAAGGGGGAACTCAACAGGACGTTTTACATCGTAAGGGGCCCCTTCGATGCCGGAGACATCAAGAGGGAGTTCACCATAGGGTTCAGGGTCAAAAAGCCGGAGGGTCTGAAAGCCCTGCTCTCCTATATCTGCCGGGGAAAGGTTGGAAAGAGACACGCAAAACAGTCGGAGGTAAGCTTCATTCTCAGCTTCATCTCCGGAACACTTACTTCATCGGTTTTAGAGGATCTCAACCCATTTCTTCAGGTCATCATCGGCGTTCTCGTGACGACGCTGATTTTCATAATCCTGGAATACCCCTTATCCCTCCTGTGGCTCAAAGGGGTCAGCCTTGAGAAGAGAAAAGGAAAAGTCCACGTTATGGTTGTGAAAATAGGCAAAAAATCCTAACGCCCGAGCTCCTTGTGAGCCTTCGCGAGGTGCTTGGCAGCTATCGCCGCGAGGAGGGAGAGTTCTCCTGCCAAAACTGCACCGGCAACTATCTCTGCGAATTTCTTGGCGTTCGTTCCCGCTGGCTCTCCTCCACCTGCAACTCCCATAATGCTCAGAGCTTCCCTCTGCGTGGGAACCCTCGTTCCGCCACCGACGGTTCCTATCTCAAGGCTCGGCATGGTGATGCTTATGTAGAGGTCTCCCTCGGGGGTTACCTCCGCCAGAGTTATTCCGTGGGAGCCTTCGGTTATCTGGGCCTCATCCTGGCCCGTCGCTAAAAATATCGCCCCAACTATGTTGCCGAAGTGGGCGTTGAAACCGTAGGAACCAGCCTGAGCCGAGCCGACAAGGTTTTTGCGGTAGTTGACCTCGGCAATCAGTTCAGGAGTCGTCTTGAGCTTCTTCTCCACTATCTCCCTAGGAATTACCGCCTCGGCTATTACAGTCTTGCCCCTTCCGAGAATGAAGTTGGTCGCGTTCGGTTTCTTGTCAACGCAGAGGTTGCCCGAGAGTGCTAAATACTTAACGTCGGGGAAGTGCTCCTCGATGACCTTCATTATCTCCTCGCTGGAGATGGTTACCATGTTCATGCCCATTGCATCGCCGGTCTCGAACTCAAAGCGGAGGTAGAGGTTGTTGCCGACTATGAAGGGCTTGACGTCCCTCAGCTTTCCGTGCCTCGTGACCTTGCTAACTGCCTTCTCTTGAAGGTAGTCGAGGTTGTTCTTAACCCACTCGGCCACTTCCCTCGCCCTCCTCGCATCGGGGCACTTTAGGAGCGGTGCCCTCGTCATCTTGTCGTCTATCAGAGTTGTCTTGACGCCACCGGCCTCGGTTAGGGCAGAGCAACCGCGGTTGACGGACGCAACCAAAGCGCCTTCAGTTGTTGCAAGAGGGATGTAGAATTCTCCCTTCGCGTACTCGCCGTTTATCTTGAGGGGCCCTGCAACTCCCATCGGTATCTGGACGACGCCTATCATGTTCTCGATGTTTCTCCCTATGAGCTGGTTCGGGTCAATGGAGTAGTGGCCTATGTTGTCGAGCTTTACTCCAAGTTTTTTCTCAAGGGCCTTCCGCCTTATTTCAGTGGCGAGCCGCTTGTCCCCGTTTGTGTACTTCTCAACCTGATGGAGCTTTATTTCACCGTTGGCTACCTTTTCCACGAGCTCCTCAAGTTCCATTTCGACACCCCCGGCTCAGCCAAATATCCATTCCTCAAGAACTTCACCAACCTCTCTAAAGGCAACCGCGGCATCGCTGTTCGGCAGGTACCTGACTATTGGGACACCGACGTTTATCGACTCGGGAACATTGTAATCAAAGGGTACCCAACCGAGAACAGGGACGTTGAGGTCTTCCTCAATGGCCTCTATTATCTTATCAACGACGTCCGCGCTCTCCCTGACCTTGTTGAGGACTACTCCGATGTTGAGGTTGTACCTTTCACCCAGGGCCTTGAGCTTCTCGATTTCGTTTTTTACCATCGTTTCGAAGGAATAGATTGGCGAGCGCTCTATTTCCACAACGATGAGCTGGTAGTTTGCAACCTGAAAGGTTGGGAGGGTGTCGAAGGGGACTCCAGTTGGCGAGTCAACGAAGACCACTCCAAACTTGTACTTGACCTTCTCCAAGATGTCAACGAGCCTCTTGGGTGATATACCGAGGACGTCCTGCAGCTGAGTACTGCCAGGCATTACGTAAACTCCGGTTTCCTTGTGCTTGTATATGGCCCACTCGGGGTCTATATCTGGGTTCTTGAGAAGGGTGTGGACGGTGTATTTGACCGTGTCAAGGGCAAAGTGAAAACCGAGGTTGGGGAGGTAGAGATCACCGTCAACGGCTAGAACCCGATACTCCCTCATGGCAAGATACGTGCTGAGGTTGGCCGTCGTGGTGGTCTTACCGGCACCACCCCGTCCAGTAACGACTATCACTGCCATTTCATACCCCTCTACCGTTTTGATTGGTGATTGGGGATATAAGGTTTCCGATTGAAACGCCCAAGGATAGGGCATCGATTGGACAGGAATGACCAGAGAACACCATACCTGTCGGCATGAACACAAAAGGTTTATATCACTCCCGTTCAGATAACGGTTGTAAGGTTAAGGAGATGATCCCCATGGCTGAGAAGATGCAGGCCATTATGAAGACAAAGCCGGCTTACGGTGCTGAACTTGTCGAGGTTGACGTTCCAAAGCCCGGCCCGGGCGAGGTTCTTATAAAGGTTCTGGCAACGAGCATCTGTGGCACTGACCTGCACATCTACGAGTGGAACGAGTGGGCCCAGAGCAGGATTAAACCACCTCAGATAATGGGCCATGAGGTTGCCGGAGAGGTCGTAGAGGTCGGTCCCGGCGTTGATACACTGGAAGTCGGCGACTACATAAGCGTTGAAACCCACATCGTCTGCGGCAAGTGCTACGCCTGCAGGCACAACCGCTACCACGTCTGCCAGAACACGAAGATATTCGGCGTCGACATGGACGGTGTCTTCGCCCACTACGCCATCGTTCCGGCCAAAAACGCCTGGAAGAACCCGAAGGACATGAAACCCGAATACGCAACCCTGCAAGAGCCCCTTGGAAACGCCGTGGATACCGTTTTAGCCGGCCCAATAGCTGGCAGGAGCACTCTCATAACCGGAGCCGGCCCGCTTGGACTCCTCGGGATAGCGGTCGCAAAGGCGAGCGGTGCTTATCCGGTCATCGTAAGCGAACCGAGTGAGTTCAGGAGGAAGCTGGCCAAAAAAGTAGGTGCCGACTACGTGGTTAACCCCTTCGAAGAGGACCCCGTTAAGTTCGTGATGGACGTAACCGATGGAGCTGGCGTTGAGGTCTTCCTTGAGTTCAGCGGTGCACCGAAAGCCCTTGAGCAGGGCCTCAGGGCGGTAACCCCGGGTGGAAGGGTTTCCCTTCTCGGCCTCTTCCCGAGGGAGGTGACGATAGACTTCAACAACCTCATCATCTTCAAGGCCCTCGAAGTCCATGGGATAACCGGAAGGCACCTCTGGGAGACGTGGTACACCGTCTCAAGCCTCATCCAGAGCGGGAAGCTCAACCTCGACCCGATAATCACCCACAAGTACAAGGGCTTTGAGGAGTTCGAGGAGGCATTTGAGCTCATGCGCGCGGGCAAGACCGGAAAGGTCGTCTTCTTCCCGCACAAGGGTTGAAGGTTTCTCTATTCTCTCCTCGCAACCTTTTTTTAGTGGGAAGTACGAATAAGCTAAGCGGTGAGAAGATGACCGAGAGCGTTCACGTACTTATCAGTCGCATTGAGAGGATAGAGAAAGAACTCGAAGAGTTAAAACAAGAACTCCTCAAACTCAAAGCGGAAAAAGAGGAAGCCGAAATCATCCCAGAACAGGAGTATCAGGAACTGAAAAAAGGGCTGAACGCCTTAAAAATAACCCCGCGGAAGGACTGAACGCTGACGACGCCATCCAAGAACTTTTGAGTTAGGTGAAAAAGAGTGTATAATGTCATCGTGGATAAGAGCGTCATCAAAAAGGCCAAGAAATACCTCAAGCCAGCCCACAGACAAAAACTGGCTGAATTCCTTGAGACTCTGAAAACAGATCCTTACCCAGAGCCCCCATATGATTTAAAACCCGTAAGAGGGGAGAGAACAGAACAAACCAACACTTACCGCCTTAGAATTGGCGACTACAGGCTCTTTTACACCGTATATTGGGATGAAAAAAATCATCATCGCAACTGATCTGAAACCGCGGGAGACCACGTACAAGAGATAAACAGCGTCCGGTGGAATCTCATGGTCTTCTCATTACCGCAATTCTCTTAAGTTCTCCCGCACACCCACACCGGGAGGTGGCACTATGGAGCTTAGCTACCAAGAAAAGCTCACGCTCATAAAACTTGGAGAGCTCAAGAAGGCTAAATTCGAAGAGCTGGTGGAGAAGACGGGCCTTGAGCAGGTAGCGGTTATGAGGGCAGTTCTTGGCCTTCAGGCGAAGGGTTTATCCAAGCTCCACGAGAGGAGCGAGAAGGTCGTCAAGCTCACCGAGACCGGAAAGGAATATGCTAAAATCGGTCTTCCCGAGCGGAGGGCCCTGAAGGTTCTGAGGGAAAAGGGCAGAGCTACGCTCGACGACCTCAGGGAGGTTCTCAGCGAGGAGGAACTAAAGCCCATCGTCGGCCTTCTTCGGAAAGAAGGCTGGGCGAGCGTTAGGAAAGAGGACGGAAAGCTCGTTCTGGAGGTTACCGAGAAGGGGCTCAAAGCTGAGGAGAGGCCCATTGATAGGGCACTGAAACTTCTGGCAGAGAAGGGAAGCCTTCCCGCGAAGGAGATAGAAAAGCTCGTCCCGCTCAAGGAGCTCAAGAGGAGGAAGATTGGAGAGGAGGAAACCGTAACCGAGAGAACCGTGGAGATAACTCCAGCTGGAGAGGAGCTGGTAAGGAAGGGCATCGAGCTGAAGAGGGAAGTTTCCGTTCTAACGCCCGAACTCATAAAGTCTGGAAAATGGCGCGAGGTTGAGTTCAGGAAGTTTGACATCAAGGCCCCGGTGAGGAGGATTTATCCGGGCAAGAAGCAACCCTACAGAGCTTTCCTCGACAAGATAAGGAGAAGGCTCATCGAGATGGGCTTCATCGAGATGACCGTCGAGAGCCTCATAGAGACCCAGTTCTGGAACTTCGACGCTCTCTTCCAGCCGCAAAATCACCCCGCCCGCGAGTGGACAGACACTTACCAGCTCAAGTACCCGAAGAGCGGTTACCTGCCGGAGGAAGAGCTCGTTGAGAGGGTTAAGAGGGCCCACGAGGAAGGCCTAGCTGGCTCACGCGGCTGGGGCTACGTCTGGTCGCCGGAGAGGGCGATGCTCCTGATGCCGAGGGCTCACGGAACTGCCTTAAGCGGGAGACAGCTGGCTAAAGGCGTTGAAATACCGGGTAAGTACTTCACGATTCAGCGCGTCTTCCGCCCGGACGTCCTCGACAGGACTCACCTCATAGAGTTCAACCAGGTGGACGGCTTCGTCGTTGGTGAAGACCTAAACTTCAGGCACCTCCTTGGAATCCTTAAGCGCTTCGCGGTTGAAATTGCTGGAGCGAAGAAGGTCAAGTTCCTGCCCGATTACTATCCGTTCACTGAGCCGAGCGTCCAGATGAGCGCCTACCATCCAGAGCTCGGCTGGGTCGAGTTCGGTGGAGCCGGAATATTCCGCGAGGAGATGACCAAGGCTTTGGGCATAGACACTCCGGTCATAGCGTGGGGAATAGGGATAGACAGATTGGCCATGTTCAAGCTCGGCATTGACGACATCCGCTACCTCTTCAGCTACGATTTGAGGTGGCTCAGGGAAGCGAAGCTGGTGTGGTGACTGGCCGTGAAAGTCGAATATCGCCATGGCGTTGATGTCCTCTACGTCAAGGTCTCCGACAAAAAGCCGGTGGATGCTGATATGAGGGGAGATGTTGTGATAGACCTCGATGAGGAAGGAAACGTTGTGGGCTTCGAGATATGGCGCGCGAGAGAGCTAATCCTGCCAGAGTTTATGAAGTTCATCGAGAGGGTAAAGACGAAAGGAAAAGTTGAAAGCAAGGGGTGATACTCATGCCGAAGTTCGACGTTTCGAAGTCCGACCTTGAGAGGCTCATTGGAAAGAGCTTCACCGTTGAGGAGTGGGAGGATCTCTTCCTATACGCCAAGTGCGAGCTCGACGACGTCTGGGAGGAGAACGGCGAAATCTACTTCAAGGCAGATTCCAAGGACACCAACAGGCCCGACCTCTGGAGTGCAGAGGGAATAGCGAGGCAGATTAAGTGGGCCTTAGGAATTGAGAAGGGCCTGCCGAAGTACGAAGTTGAGAAGAGCAACGTTGTAGTTTACGTCGATGAGAAACTGAAAGAGATAAGGCCCTACGGTGTCTACGCTATAGTTGAAGGCCTAAAACTCGATGAGGAAGCGCTAAAACAGATGATAAACCTCCAGGAGAAAGTTGCCCTAACCTTTGGAAGGCGCAGAAGGGAGGTAGCGATTGGGATATTTGACTTCGACAAGGTGAAGCCTCCAATCTATTACAGGGCAGCGGAAAAGGCCGAAAAGTTCGTCCCCCTCGGCTTCACCGAGGAGCTAACGCTTGAGGAAATCCTTGAGAAGCACGAGAAGGGGAAAGAGTACGGGCATCTGATAAAGGATAAGCCCTACTACCCGCTCCTCATTGACAGCGAGGGCAAAGTCCTCTCCATGCCCCCGATAATCAACTCCGAGATAACAGGAAGGGTAACGACCGAAACCAAGAACGTCTTCGTTGACGTGACCGGGTGGGACTTGAGAAAGATCATGCTGGCCTTGAACGTCGTTGTTACTGCTTTAGCTGAACGCGGTGGAAAAATCAGGAGTGTGAAGGTTGTCTATCCCGATTTTGAAATTGAAACACCAGACCTGACGCCAAAGCCCTTTGAGGTCGAGCTGGACTACGTAAGGAAGTTGGCCGGCCTTGAGCTGAGCGACGGGGAAATAAAGGAGCTCCTTGAGAGGATGATGTACGATGTTGAGCTCGAAGGTGGAAGGGCGAAGCTCCTTTATCCGGCCTTCCGCGACGATATAATGCACGCGAGGGACGTTTTAGAGGACGTCCTCATCGCCTACGGCTACAACGAGATCGAGCCGGAAGAGCCAAAGCTTGCCGTTCAGGGCAGGGGGGACAAGTTCACTGACTTCGAGGACGCCGTGAGGGAACTCATGGTGGGCTTTGGCTTGCAGGAGGTCATGACTTTCAACCTTACTAACAGGGAGGCCCAGTACTCGAAGATGAACCTCGAATACGGCAGGGATTACCTCAACAATCCTCCAGCCGAGCTCGTCGAGATAGAGAACCCGATAAGCCCCAAGTGGTCGGCCCTGAGGAACTGGCTTTTGCCGAGCCTGCTCGACTTCCTGAGCCAGAACACCCACGAGGAGTACCCGCAGAAAATCTTTGAGGTCGGGAAGGCGACGCTGATAGATGAGAGCAGAGAAACAAAAACGGTGAGCGAGAGCAAATTAGCGGTGGCCTTGGCGCATCCGCGCGTTACCTTCACCGAGGCCAAGGAAATACTTGACTCGGTAATGAGGCACCTCGGCTTTGAGTACGGGCTTGAAGAGATCGAACACCCGAGCTTCATTCCCGGCAGGGCTGGAAAAATAGTCGTTGGGGGGAAGGCGATAGGGGTTATCGGGGAGGTTCACCCGACAGTTCTTGAGAACTGGGGCCTAGAAATGCCCGTCGCTACCTTTGAGCTCTTCCTGAGGCCCCTCTACACCGAGCCCTACCTATGAGCCCTCCTCCAGGCTTTTCTTTACTATCGTATACATCAGCTCGAAGTTGGCAACGCTGAGCAACACTTCGATATCAAAGGCCTCCTCCATGCTTCCACCTCCCTAAGCCGTTGGAGAGGGCCTTTATTTCCCTTTCTCCTTAAGTTTGGGATATTGTCCGAGATTGTGCTTTATGTATGTAAAGAAAACTGACAGAATGGCAGGGAAACCCATTTATACCGGGCCCCGAAGTCCAGTCCATGAAGCTCGCCCTGAGAGTTGCCTACGATGGAACGGCCTTCTACGGCTTCCAGAGACAGCCCGACGTGAGAACCGTTGAGGGGGAGATAATCAGGGCCCTGAAAAAGCTGGGGGTTATAGAAGACCCCGAAAAAGCGGAGTTTAAAGGTGCCTCCAGAACAGACAGGGGAGTTTCGGCCCTGTTCAACGTCGTCTCCTTCATACCCTCCAAAAGACCTGATCTGGTCAGACCGGAGGTTCTGAACCACCACCTGAGCGACGTCTGGGTCATCGGCGTCGCGGAAGTTCCAGGGGACTTCCACCCGAGGTTCTGGGCGAGGTCGAAGACCTACCGCTACTATCTCGTTGACGAGGGCTTTGACGTTGAGGCCATCAAAAGGTGCTCCCGCCTCTTCGTAGGGAGGCATGACTTCTCGGCCTTCGCAAGGCTCGAACCGGGGAGGGAACCGGTGAGGGAGCTAAAACGGATCGAAATTATCCCGAGACAGGGCTATTTGATAGTTGAGCTCGAAGGGAAGAGCTTCCTGTGGGAGATGGCCCGGAGGATTGTAAACGCCCTGAGACTCTGTGCCCTCGGTCTGCTCGGGGAAGAGGAGATAAGGGAGATGCTCGGGGGGAGTTACAGAAAGAAAGTTCCCCCGGCACAGGCGGAGGGCCTTGTGCTCTGGAGGATAGAATACCCGGGAATAGAGTTCCGGACCGACGAGAAGGGCCTTAGAAAAGCAAGAAGGGATATTTTCGAGCGCTATTCACGAGCCCTTACGAGAGCGGCGCTTTTTGGAGATGCTCTTTTCGAGCTGTAGCTCCATCTCCCTGTCGTAGAACTTTCCGTAGTACTGCTTCAGCGCCTTCTGCCTCTCAAGGAAGTGCGTGAAGAGCAACGGGTCATCGTCCTCAACGTCAACTATGACCGCCTTCATGCCCTTCTTCGGTCTGAGGGCACGGCCTATGGTCTGTATCGTCATTATGTCGCTCTTGCCCCCTCCGGCCAGGATTATCGCCGATATCTCGGGTATGTCAACCCCCTCCTTGAGGAGCGTCGAGATCAGGACGGGAATCTCGCCCCTCTTGTAGGCCTCCAGTATCTCTCTCCTGTTGGGGCTCTTGGAGCTGAGGAACTCGGCCTTTACTCCCCTCTTCTCCAGCATCTCCTTGAGTATCTTGCCGTGCTCGATGCGCTTCACGTCTATTAGAACCCTGTGCCCCTTTCTGGCCAGCTCAACGGCCTTCTCCACAATAGCCCTGTTCCTCTCGTCGTTGTTCATTATCATGTCCTCGTAGAGCTCCTTGTAACGCTCGCTGAACGAGGGCATCGATGACTCGTACTTTATGACCTCAAAGCGGGGTCTTGCCAAAAAGCTCTCCCTGATGAGGTCCTCGGCCTTAACCTCGTAGATTATCGGCCCGACAACGGCCTCTATCTTGAGCTCTTCCCCACGTATCCTCCTCCACGGGGTCGCCGAGAGCCCGAAGCGGTAAACCTGCGGAAGGCTTAACCCAAGCTTGTAGAACTTTTCAGCGGCGGAAGTTCTGTGGCACTCATCGAACATGACAATCGCGTAGTCCCTCTGGAGCTTGTCCGCTCCCCTCGACAGGAGGGTCTGAATCATGGCCACAGTAACATTTTCCTCCTCCCAGCGGTTGTCCCCGACGATGCCAGCTTTCACGCCGAGTATCTCCTCGACTCGTTCGGCCCACTGATAGAGGAGCTCCTTGGTGTGGACTACGATTAGAGCGGAGAGATCCAGCTCGTGTATTATCCTCAGGCCCACAACGGTCTTTCCGCTCCCCACGGGAAGGGCCAGAACACCCATTCTCGCTTTCAGGGCCTTCTTAACGGCCCTCTCCTGATAACGGCGGAGGACGAAGTTCTCGTTCCACGTGGAGTTCAGCTTTGCTCCCCTCACTTTTCTCTCGTCTATGACCCTAACACGGTAGCCTTTGCTGTTGAGGAACTTCTTCACCCTGGGCAGGAGGCCCACCGGAAAGGTCTTCTCGTAGGGATCGTAGAGGCTCTCTGGCTTCTCCCACTTCCCGTAGTCCTTCTTGTAGGTGAGCAAGTCGTAGACGAGGAAGTAGACCTTGGGCTCTGCCTTCTCAATTTTGACCAGTGCGGAGCCGTCGGGTATCCTGAGGGTCACCATGGGCATAGCCAATCAAATCGGGTCTAGAAAAAGGCTTTATAGACCTTTTGGAAGAACCCCCAGAGGTGGTGACATGCTGAGGGAAATACTCGAGGGGTTTGAAGATGTCGTTGTAATCGAGGGGCCCGTGAAAAAGGAACTTGAGGTCACGCGCTACCTCCTGAAGTACAGGGACAGGCCGGTTCTCTTCAAGGACGTTGAGGGCTGGCAGGTTGCTGGCAATATCTGGAGCACCCGCGAGAGGATAGCCACATACCTCGGACTCAGCCGGGATGAGCTACTCCACTTCATAAGCGACGCGATGGAAAACCCTTCTCCGTATAGAACCGTTGAAAAGGCCCCATTCCTTAAGAACTCGACGGAGGACTTTTCGCTCAGGGAACTGCCCGTCCCGAAATACTATCCGAACTGCGGTGGCCAGTACTTCACCTCGGCAATGGTGATAGCCAAGGATAAGGATTTCGTGAACGTCTCCTTCCACAGGATAATGGTTCGCGACGAGAAGACCGGGGCGATAAGGCTCGTGCCGAGGCACCTCTACGCGATGTGGAAGGAGAAAGCTGAAAGGGAAGAAGAGCTCGACGTGAGAATCGTCGTTGGCAACCCCGTTCATCTCCTCTTGGCTGGAGCAACGAGCGTCGCCTATGGAATCAGCGAGCTTGAGATAGCCAGCAGGATGAGCGAGAAGGCCTTTGGAAGGCCCCTTGAGGTGGTCAATCTTGGAGGCATTCCCGTCCCAGTGGAGAGCGAGTTCGTCTTCGAGGCGAAGATAACGCCCGAGCTCGTTGACGAGGGTCCCTTCGTAGACATAACCGGCACTTACGACCATGTGAGAAAACAGCCCTTGGTGGTCTTTGAGAGGATGTACCACGTCGATGAGCCAATCTTCCACGCCCTCCTCCCCGGGGGCTACGAGCACTTCATGCTCATGGGCCTTCCCAAGGAGCCCCAGATATACGCGAGCGTCAAGCGCGTCGTCCCCAAAGTCCACGGGGTAAGGCTAACCGAGGGAGGGGCCATGTGGCTCCACGCGGTGGTTTCGATAACCAAACAGCACGATGGAGATGGCAAAAACGCAATCTTAGCTGCCTTTGCGGGCCATCCCAGTTTAAAGCACGTTGTTGTGGTTGACGAAGACATCAACATATATGACGACCGCGAAGTGGAGTGGGCTATAGCAACTCGCTTTCAGGCGGACAGAGACCTCGTCATAGTGCCCAAAGCCAGGGGTAGCTCCCTCGACCCCTCGGCTGAGAAAAGCTTAACGACCAAGTGGGGGATTGACGCAACCAAACCGCTCGAAAGAAAGAGGGACTTCGAGAGGGCTAGGGTTTAGCCGTTCCGCCTACTCTAACCTTTGTTTCAAGTACATCGAGTAGCCCAACCCTCTCGTAGAGATACCACAGGACAAGAAAACCCAAGGCCGTGGAGAGATAGGGATCAACAAGGTAGAGCGGACTCAGAGCTATAAAGACAACGTAGCCAAGCAGGAACGCCAAGAGTGAGTAGGTCACCCTCTCTTTTCCCAGCTTGTAGGTCGCGTAAAGGCCGGCGATGAGTATTGGTATCTCCCAGGGGACGAGTATGAACTTGCCCCACAGGTGCCATCCCGTTCTGGGGAAACCATACCAGACACCGTCAGGGAAGAAGGGTATTCCACCAGTAAGCAAGTCAGTGAGGAGATGAAACCCATTCCCGATGATTCCCAGCGGGCCGAGGGGTATCATGTAGAGAAACGAGACGAAGCCATGATTGAAGAAAGTCCTGGTAAAGTCCCCCTCCATGAGTAGCATCTGAATGAAGCTGTAATCCGGTGCCGAGTTTGCAATTACGAACAGACCGATGAGCTTTTTGTTCCATCCCCTCCAGAGTCCCACGAAGTAGGCGAGGAAGATGTGCATTGGAAGTAGCATCCACCAAAACACCTGTAGTATCTTCGAGAGTTGAACTTAAAAAGTTTGTTAAACAAAATTGAGAAGTTAAACAAAATACCTAACAATCTTGAGGTCAACTAGCCGATAAACCCTGCTCTTAGATTTCCACGAGCTCAAGGACGAGGTCGGCCTTTTTGCAGTTCTTCCTTAACCTCTCAAGGACTTCCCCCTTACCGCCGAGAACCGGCCAGAGGATTGAGTCGATGTGCAGGGGTGGAATGCCCGTTTCGAGGGCTATCCTCCTCCAGAAGCCCACAGGCGGCTCGCTGGTGAAGCGCCTCGTATAGGCGTTTATCCTGACGTCATCGGGGATGTCTATCTCCATCGGATAGGGAACGAACTCCCCGAAGGCTATCCTGCCGGCGTATCCGAACATCTTAACTGCGAAGACTATCGTTTTGGCGCTCTTCTTTGAGCCGAGAACCGAGGCGAGTTCATCCCTCAGCCCCACCATGTCCTCGAAGTAGAACCGCCTGAGGTCGTCCATCCCCAGGGAGTTGAGGAAGGGCTCAAGCCTTTCGAGGCGCCTCAGCTTCCCCGCTACGAGCCTCCTGTTGGTTCTCGAAGAGGGAAGAAACCGGGCGTAGGCCTCGGCGATTCCCTCTATCCGGGGTTCGGATGAGAAATGCCTTGAGAACTCCCACCACCAGTCCTCGCCCTTACCGGTCAGCTGGTAGCTAACGAGCGCGTTTGCAATGACGAGCTTCATAAAGAGTTCGTCGTTTTTCAGGTTCTCCCTAAGGCGGGCGAGCGCCTCGAACTGCAGGTCAACCCTCTCCTCAATCGTCCTAGCACACTCAAGACCGAGCTCCCTCAGTATCTCAACCAGCCTGGAGACCCTCTCCTTATCCTCTCTGTATTTCACCTTCACGAACCTCTCAAGGGTCATCCCGCCACGCTCCTCAGTATTTTCTGGATGAAGGCGTTCTCCTCAACTATTTCAGCACCGCTGTTCCTCGGAAGGCCGAGCTCGACCTTCGCCCTCAGCCCAAGTTCCTTCAGATACTCGTGGAGCTCAAGGGAAAGCCTCTGGAACTCGGACTTCAGGATGAGGCCGTAGACTGTCGGCCCCCAGCTGCTCTGGCCGGCACCGTAGGTCTTCCTCTGGAGGAAGTCCAGGATGAGCCTCACGTCCTCCCTGAACTCTCCTCCCTGGAAATCCTTAAAGTGCATCCCGACGAGCCTCTGTACAGCCGAAAGGTGCTCCCCAAAGGCCCTGATGTTGCCCTCCTTTAGTGCAGGCAAGAGCCCTAGGAGGATGCGGTGGCTTATTTCTCTGGCCACTTCAACGCTCCCGAAGGCTGAATCCATAACGGGTTTTTCCTCCTCTTCATCGGGCCCGGGTTTGACCTCCGGGATAACGAGGAGAAAGGCCCAGTCAGGGGGAACCTCTTCCCTCAGGATAAGGGGAGGAATCCCGTCCTTAACTCCGCCGTCGAGGACGAAGCCCCCGTGGGCGAAGGAGTATATGCCCGCCCCGCTGTTTTTACCTCTCCCAAGGGCCCGGGCGATGTCCGTGAGGGAAACCCTGAGGCCATTCATCCTCGCCACACCAGTCCCAACCGCCAGGCTGAGCTGGGTCGTCGAGCCAAGGCCGACGTGTCTCGGTATGGCCTTCCTGACCTCAACGTAGTAGTTCATCCCAGTATCAAAGGCGGAGTTCATTTTGCGCAGGACCTCTGCTATGGTTTTCCTGTCCTCGCCTTCAGCAACTATCTCGGTTCTCTCGTAGGGCAGAATTCTCAGCTCGTAGCCCCCTTCGAGGGCAACCCCGAGGCTTCCGAAGCGCCTCCCAAGGCTTCCGGTGGGGTCTATAAGCCCGAGGTGGAGCCTTCTGGGTGTTCTGACTATCATCCTCTCACCCGGTGAAGTTGAGGGATGGGGCTTTTAACGGTTTAGCGGAACTCCCTATGGTGGTGGCATGAGGTTCGCGGGTGTCAGTCTTAAGGAGCCTGCGGTCATGGGTGTGATAAACGTCTCCCCCGAGAGCTTTTACAAGGGGAGCGTCCGGAAGGATGAGAGAGCCCTCGCCGAAACGGCCGTCAGGATGGTCGAGGAGGGGGCGTCGTTCATAGACATAGGGGCAAAGTCAACCGCACCCTACCTCGAAACAAGGATACCGCTTGAGGAGGAAATCAGGAGGGCAGTATGGGCCGTCGGGGTCGTGAAGGACGTCGTTGACGTTCCGATAAGCATAGACACCGCCAGCGCCAGGGTTGCGGAGGAGGCCCTGAAAGCCGGGGCGGAGATAATAAACGACGTAACCGGCTTTAAAGGCGACCCTGAGATGCCGAAGGTGGCCTCGGAGTACGGAGCGCCGGCGGTTCTCTGCGCCCACGGGAAGGTCAGGAACTTTTCGGACCCCGTGAGGAGGGTCGTTGAACTCCTAGAGGAGAGCCTGACTATAGCAAATGAGCATGGCGTTAAAGAGGTCGCAGTTGACCCGGCTATAGGTTTCCTCCGTCCAGAGTGGCCCCCTTGGTATGAGTGGGACTCAAGGGTAATAGCCAACCTCAACGTCCTCAAGCTCTTCGGGAAGCCGATACTCATCGGTGTCTCAAGGAAGTCGTTCATAGGTGCGATAACCGGGAGAAAAGACCCGTCTGAGAGGCTCTACGGGAGCATCTCCGCGACTGCAGTTGCCGTTCTAAAGGGAGCCAACATCGTGAGAACCCACGATGTCGGTGAGACGCTGGATGCTATCAGGGTGGCCCGCTTCATCGCCGGGTTCTCCCCCTAGACTTCTCCTTCTTCCACTCATCAACGAGGGTGAGGAGGAGCGAAAGCGAAAGCGGGCCGATTATAACCCCAACGAAGCCAAAGGCTATGTAGCCCCCGAATATACCAACGATGCTCACCAAGGCGTTTACACCCCACTGTCTTCTCCCCAGCTTCTTCACGAGGAAAACATCGGGCATCGGGGAAATCAGGGTCGCACCGTAGAGGGTGAGCGCCAAGGCGGCGCCGAGCCTACCGACAGTGTAGAGGTAGAAAGCTCCCCCAAGCCAAACCATCCAACCCCCCACAAGGGGAAGCAGCTCAAGGATTACGGTGAGTATGCCCGCTGCTATAGCTCCACCGGCGTCGGAGATGCCGTAGATGTAGAAGGCCAGCGCCATCATAATCCCCTTGCCGATGCTCACGAGGAGCCAGCCCCTCAGCATGTAGTGGAGCGTTCTGGCACCGCTCTCCACGAGCTTCTGGGCCAGCTCCCTGTTTGCAGGGGGGAGGAGGGAGTAGAGCTCGTTCTTTATCTCGATTGCGTTGACGAGGACGCCGTAGAAGGCGAACACCATAACGACGACCTGAAGGGCGAGCTTGGGGAGGGAATAGGTGTAGCCGAGGACGTAGGCGTTGAAGCGCTCCGTTATGGCCTGAGAAATCCTCATCGTGAGGTCGTAGGTCGCCGGCGGGAGGTGTATTCCAAGGAGCCAGCTGAAGAAGGTGTCAACGTACTCCGCAAGGGAGAGCTTGATGTCGTTAATCCAGAGGGCGAAGCCAAGGATGAAGAGGAATGAAATAACCGTGAGAACCCCGGTCAGGATAAAAGCCGACCAGCGGTTGCCCACTTTATCCGAGAGGCGTTCGTGGAGGGGATAGAGGATGTAGGCGAGGGTCACGGCTATGATTATCGGCGATATGACGGGTTTCACGGTCTCCCATGTGAGGTAGAGGATTACGAGCGAAATGACGGCCCATACTGCTGTCTCAAGTTTCATCGAGCATCCCCAGGTATTTGAGTATGAGCCCGGCCATCGAGGGCTTGGTGAATGTTATGAGGTAGCCGGCTTCATCGAGGAAGAAGTCCCTTCCGATGGCTATCAATCTCTTCCCGACCTTCCCTATGCGGGCCTTCTCAAGGTCTATCCTCTCCTTAACCCCTTCAGGGGCATCCACGGCCGAGAGGGTCTTTTTGAGCCTCTCGATAATGCTCCTGTTGACGAACTTAACCGGGCTCGGCTCAACATCGCCGGGGAGAATTTCCTTCCCCTCAAGGGGAATCCCCCAGAGCTCCTTGGCGCACTCGAAGGGATAGACGTAGTCCTCCCCATAGTCGGGAAGGTAGAGCTCCCTTATGATGGCGAGGAGAAGCTTCCTGGCATCTTTCCCGTAGAACTCCACGCGAACCTTGAATTTACCGTCCTCAAAGCCGTTCTCAAACACCTCAAGCTTCTCCTCGCAGAGCACGCTCTCACCCCCCTATGTACGGCCCCACGTAGCGCGGGTCGAGGTAGAGGGCCCGGCTACCGTATACGGTGAACCCAGAGGGGCTTTGGAGGTTCTTGTATATAACAACTTTGGCGCCCGTCACGTTCATAAGACCCTCAAGGACCGATATGGCGGTGTCTATTCCACCCGTCTCGTCCACGAGGGTTCCTGTGACGTTCTCCGCGAACCACGTCCTTCCCGTTGCGAAGTCCTTGACGGCGCTCATGTTCATCCCCCTGCCCCCGGAGACGGCCTTAAGGAAGGCTTGGAAGTAGGTGTTCACCATGCCCGATATCATCTCCTTCTCTTCCTCGGTTAGTCCGCGCCACTCAGCGCCCATGTCCTTGTAGGGGCCCGTCTTGAAGACCTCAACCTTTATGCCGTTCATCTCGTAGTTCTTCTCTAAGTTATAGTGGACGTAGATGACCCCTATGCTCCCGACCTCCGCAAGGGGGTCCGCTATTATCTTATCGGCACCGACAGCCACGTAGTAGCCACCCGAGGCCATTATTCCCCCGGAGTACGCGACAACCGGTTTTACCAGCGAAAGCTTCCTGACCTCAGAATATATCTCCATCACCGGCCCGACGCTCCCGCCCGGGCTCTCAATCCACAGCAGAACCCCGCCAACGGAGGAGTTCGAGGCGAGCTCCCTGAGGAGTGGCACGACCTGGAGGGCAGTGTACTCATCTATGATTCCGAAGAGCGGGACGATGGCTATGGTGCCGTTTCCTGTCCGGTTTATGAGGGAACGGAGGAAGCTTATCTGGTCTTCGAGTTCCCTCTCCTGAAAGGTGGCGTTGCACCTGAGGCTGACGTTAAGGGTGTTCTCCTCAACTGGCTTCACCGTGGCGTTCGCCGGAACGATGTAGGGCGATGCCGAGTGATAGATGATTGCTATCGCCACTGTAGAAAGCGCAAGAAGGAGCGCGAGGACTGCCGAGACGTACTTCCAGAGGTTCTCCCTCATTCTCTCACCGCCGGGATTTCCACGTGGAGCTTTTAAACTCTGCCCTCGCTAAGCTTTTATATCCCCGGGGCAACTCCCTTCAAGGTGATGGTATGGAGATAGGGGTTACGATATACCCGCACTTCATCACGAAGGACAAGAGCCTGGCCTCAATCCTCGCGGACGTGAAGATAAAGAACTACGACTTCGTCTCAATATTCCCCCACGCCCTAGGCCTGATAAAGAACGGTGCCGTCGTCGAAAGGAAGCTAAGGTCCGTTGAAACCACGCTGAAGGGCGTTGGCATAGACTACATCGTCAGAATGCCGATATCGGTGAACCTTCGCGACCACATCTACTACAGCAGGCACTTCCGAGTTGCGAAGGCGGTTGCGGACGTTGCGATAAAGCTCGGGGCAAAGGTAATCGTCATGCAGAGCGGAAAAACAGGGAGGCTTGACCTTGAGATTGAGGCGATACAGCAGCTAGCCGACATGGTCGGGCCCTTCGGCATAAAGATAGCCCTTGAGAACACCTTCAGCGTTAAGGACACGCTCTACGTCGTTGACAACGTTGACAGGGAAAACGTTGGCTTCGCCCTTGACGTTGCCCACGCCTTCCTGAGCGCACAGGGCAACGACGAGAAGCTCCTTGAGGACGTCAAACTCGGAACCGAGAAGACAGTCATACTCATGATTCACGACAACTTCGGAAAGCTCTTCCCGCAGGTTGAGCCAGAGGACGCTTTGGCTTACGGCGTCGGCGACCTCCACCTCCTGCCCGGCGAAGGGAGCATACCCTTCGGAAAGGTTCTCAGGCTCTTCGGCGACGTCCCTCTCCTCCTGAAGGTTAAGGACCCCGAGAAATTCGCCAAGATACCCAACAAGCAGGGATTGATAGAGTTGCTCACGAGCCTTTGAGCCCGAGTCTCTTCCCTATTTCCCCGTAGAGAACCGCAAGGGCTTTACCTATCGCCTCTTTCTTTCTCGTGAAGTGGGTAACGTCCTCGCTCAGGCTCTCGCGGATTATCTCAACGGCTTCCTCAATCGTTATCAGGCCTTCAAGCCAGGCATAGGCAAAAATCGCCTCGGCAACGTCTCCTCTGGCATGCTTGTCGCTTCTCGGTGGCGCGAGCTTTCTAAGGCCTGACATCTCAAGGGCCATGCTGAGGGATGCGTTTGGAACCCTCTCCCCTGTTGGCCTCCCGAGGTATTCGCTCAGGGCTAGGGAAAAGACGAAGTTGAGGAGGGAATCACCGAACTTTGCAAGTCCCCTGTCGGTGAATTTTCTCGGATAGGAAAAAGAGACCAAGGGATTCACCCTTCAAGGGCCTTCTTCCAGGCCTCAAGGGTCTCTCTGGCCCGGTCAAATATCTTCTCCGCGGCCTCTTCAAGGGCCTTCTCCGGGGTGACCTTGCCGTCGGTGACAACCTTAAAGCGCGGTTTCCTTGCCATTAGGATGGGATGCTCTATGGTGTAACCGGCAAAGGTAACGTGCCTGTTCTCCTCAAGGTACTCCTTGAGAAGGTTCGCGAAGGTGTGGTCTTCCCCCTCAATGTAGAACTCCAGCAGGTTCTTTTCCCGCCTGATGATCTCAATCTTCATCAGCATCACCTTTTAAAGCCTTGAGTAGCTCCTCCAGGGCCTGCTCCTTGTTCTTGACCAGTTCGTATTTAAACTTATCCTCCTTCCACTCGGCCAGACCCAACTCGACAAGGGTCTCGATGACCTCCTTGGGCGATATGCCGAAGGCAACTGAAACCGGGACGACAACCTCCCTTATCTGCCTCGTCGTCTGGAGGGCTATCTCCGAGAGCGCCTCGCCGAGCTGGGAGACGAACTCAACTGCCTCCTCCCAAGGCATGGAGGTTATCAGCTCACCGTCCCTGAGCTCGGCCCTCTCGCCGAGAAGCTGGAGAGCCTTCAGGAGTATGGGCGTTGAGACGCTCGTTCCGGCCTCCCTCAGGAGGTCGTCAACGGAGTAGTGGTAAAGCCCCCTCCTGTCCGGATAGAGCTTGGCCCTCACCCTGTTCTGAATCTCCCTTATCTTGCTGATAGCCTCCTTTATCTCGTCCTTCGTCCCCTGGACGTTTATCTTGAGGGAATCCAGCTTCCCGTGGACGTAGATAAAGGCCGGCAGACGGAGCCTCTGGAGCTCCTTCATGAACTCCTCCTTCTCCCTGTCGTCCCTGACGTGGATTGTGATTACCCTCTTGGCCCTCATAGAGACACCTTTATCTTTCTGTAGAGCGGGGAGAGCTTCCTCGTCTCGACGTTGCCGCAGCGCGGGCAGATGAGCTTGTCCCCGCGCCTTATTAGAGGAGTCCTGCAACGGGAGCAGAGGGCGTAGACGACCCCCATCTCGGGTTCCCTCGTGGAGAGCTGTATGGGGCTCTTCTCGTTGGCTATCACCCTAGCCCTTACGACGTCCCCTATCTTGAACTCCTTGCTCAGGTCTTCAACGAAGCCCTCCTTGACCTGGGAGATATGGATTCCAGCGAGCTTTGACGTCGCTATCTCCCTGTCGTTTTCCCTGCCCTCTATGGCCAGAAGCTGTACTATAACGGCCTGGGGCTTGACCTCTATGACCCTCGCGAGGACGACGTCCCCTACCTTTGGCAGAGGGGGTGTATCAGTCACGGGCTCGACGCTTATTTCCATCCTCTCCCTGTTGATCCTGACTTTACCCGCCCTCGTGGCGTAGAGCTCGCCGTTCTCCTCTCTGACACCCTCCCCCGGAAGAAACTCCTCGATAACGCCTAGGTAATCACCGGGGAGCACGAGCTGGCCGTCTTTGGCACTCCTCTTATCCTCCATTCCCACACCTCCGTGAAAGTTCCGGCCCGGATTTTTTAAGCCTTTAGTTTTATAAGGGGCGGGAGAAAAGTTTTAGTAATTCAGACAAAGTTCCGGTGGTGGTTGAGATGAAAATGCTTCTGATACACGCGGACTACCTCGAATACGAGGTCAAGGACAAGGCCCTGAAGAACCCCGAGCCAATAAGCGAAGAGCAGAAGAGGGGAAGACTTGACGAAGTTCTGGCGGTTTTCATAAGCGTCGAGAAAGTCGACGAGTCAAACCCAGAAGAAGTCGTCGAGAAGGCCGTGAAGGAAATCAAGGAAGTGGCTGAACAGGTAAAAGCCGAGAGGGTCTTCGTTTACCCCTTCGCCCACCTGAGCAGTGAGCTGGCGAAACCCGATATAGCTCTCAAAGTGCTCCAGAAGATCGAGGAGAGGCTTAAAGAGGAAGGCTTCGAAGTTAAGAGAGCGCCATTCGGATACTACAAGGCGTTCAAGCTGAGTTGCAAGGGACACCCACTCGCTGAACTCAGCAGGACGATAGTGCCAAGCGGGGAGGCTGTAAGCAAGGAGGAGCGCAACATAGCCCTTGAGAAGGAGGAAGAGCTGAAGAGCTACTGGTACATCCTCACTCCTGAAGGTGAACTCATCGAGGTTAACAAGTTCGACTTCACCGGTCACGAGAACCTCAGGAAGTTCGCCAACTACGAGATAAGCAAGAACAGGATTGCCGAGGGGGAGCCTCCCCACGTTAAGCTCATGCTGGAACACGAGCTCGTTGACTACGAGCCCGGAAGTGATCAGGGCAACCTCAGGTATTATCCGAAGGGCAGACTGATAAAGGGCCTCCTTGAGCAGTACGTCACCGAGAAGGTCATTGAATACGGTGCCATGGAGGTCGAGACGCCCATCATGTACGACTTCGAGCATCCAGCTCTGGAGAAGTATCTCAACCGCTTCCCGGCGAGGCAGTACATCGTTAAAAGCGGCGACAAGAAGTTCTTCCTCCGCTTTGCTGCCTGCTTCGGTCAGTTCCTCATAAAGAAGGACGCCACCATAAGCTACCGCAACCTTCCATTGAGAATGTACGAGCTTACAAGATACTCCTTCAGGCGCGAGAAGAGCGGTGAGCTCTCAGGCCTGAGAAGGTTAAGGGCCTTCACGATGCCCGATATGCACACGGTAGCGCGCGATTTAAAACAGGCCATGGACGAGTTCAAGAAGCAGTACAAGCTCAGCATGGAAGTCCTTAAGGGGGTCGGCCTTACTCCGGAGGATTACGAGGTCGCCATACGCTTTACAAGGGACTTCTGGGAAGCTAACAAGGACTTCATAGTCGAGCTGGCAAGGATAATAGGCAAGCCCGTCCTCATCGAGATGTGGGACCAGAGGTTCTTCTACTTCATCCTCAAGTTCGAGTTCAACTTCGTGGACAACCTCGACAAAGCGGCCGCTCTGAGCACCGTCCAGATCGACGTTGAGAACGCCGAGCGCTTCGGCATAACCTACTACGACGAAGAAGGTAAGGAGCGCTACCCGCTCATACTCCACTGCTCGCCGAGCGGTGCGATAGAGCGCGTTATGTACGCCATCCTTGAGAAGCAGGCAAAACTTCAGGCGAAGGGAATAAAGCCGAGCTTCCCGCTCTGGCTCAGCCCGATACAGGTCAGGGTTATACCCGTCAGCGATGATGTGATGGACTACGCGCTCTATGTAGCAGGCAAGCTTGAGGGTGCAAAGATAAGGGTTGACGTCGACGACACCAACGACAGGCTCAACAAGAAGATAAGGAAGGCCGAGAAGGAGTGGATTCCCTACATCATCGTCGTCGGCAAGAACGAGAAGGAGCAGAACACCGTAACGGTGAGGAGGAGGGAGGATGGCAAGCAACTTGAGATGCAACTGGAAGACCTGATAAGGGAGATAAAGGGGAAAACCGAGGGCTTCCCGTACAGGCCGAGGCCTTTACCGCTCCTCCTCTCAAGGAGGCCGAAGTTCAGGGGCTGAAGGCTAAACCTTTCCTTCTCTTTTTCTCTCAGTGCCCCGAGAGAACATGGTTTATGAACTCCCTCGCCTCACCGCTGAACTGGTCGAGGGAGACAGGATTGCCGAACTTGTCGTAGACCTTTCCGTCCTTGAAGTTTATCTCGAATATTTCATAGCGCTCCTCGCTCTTCTCGTGGAGCTTGATACCGTGCTCCTTCAGGTGGTCTTCAAGGCTCTCTATGTCAACGTATTTTCCGCAGACCTCACATTTGTAGAACTGCCAGAAAATGTAATCCTGACCGGCGAGGCTGTTGGACTTTATGTGGTTCACAAGGGAAGCACCGAGGTACTCGTAAACGTCTTCCTGTATGAGCCTCCCGTCCTTCTCAACTACCTTGAAGCCGGCCCAGACTATGTGATCGTTTATGTCCGCGAGCGTGGCCTTAAGGTAGCGATACGTCAGGACGAAGGTTCCGTCCTTTATGTAGAAAACTCCCCTGTCGGGAATCGCGACGAGGTGTATTCCCTCCACATCCCTTCCCGCCAGGGAATCCGCCTCCTCCCTGTTCTTCGCCACGTCTATGACGACCTCAACGTTGCTCCTCTTGTGTACGCCAGTTATCGAGCTCCCGTCTATCTCCCAGTGATACTCATCGAGATATCGAACCTGTGAGTACACTTTCTTGATTCCCGGACTTAGTTCACCGTAGCCCATGCTACCCACCGCTGAGAAGTCGAAGCCAACGTTAATAACTTTAGCGGGAAAACTTTAAAAGCCCTCAACGGCCGAAGCGCCTCTGCCTCCTCTGGAACTCCCTGATTATCCTCAGGAAGTCTATCTTCCTGAACTCCGGGAAATAAACGTCAACGAAGAAAAGCTCACTGTATGCTATCTGGTAGAGGAGGAAGTTGCTTATCCTGACCTCACCGCCAGTTCTTATCACGATATCCGGGTCGGGCATGTTGGGGTAGTAGAGGTAGTTCTTTATCAGCTCCTCGTCGATGTCCTCGGGCCTTATCTTCCCGGCCAAGGCATCCCTCACTATATCCCTGACGGCATCAGCTATCTCACTCCTTCCGCCGTAGGCCAGGGCTATGTTGAGGGTGTAGTTCGTGTACTTCCTAGTGGCCCTCTCAGCTTCCTCCGCAGCTTTTCTGACGTTCTCGGGGAGGAGCTCCTTTCTCCCGAGGACGTTGACCCTTATACCGTACTTATGAACCCTCTCGTCCCTCACGACTTCCTTAAACTTCTTCTCGAAGAGGTTCATCAGCGCTTCGACTTCCTCCCTCCTCCGGCGGAAGTTCTCGGTCGAAAAGGCGTAAACCGTGAGGGTTCTTATCCCCAGCTCCCGGCACCATTCGAGGATTTCCTCAAGCTTTCTGGAACCGAAGAGGTGTCCATACCAGGGCGGTTTTTCAATCCTCCTCGCCCACCGCCTGTTGCCGTCCATTATTATCGCAACGTGCTTTGGAATCTCTCCCGACTTGACCCTCTCAAAGAGGTAGCGCTCGTAAAAGTCGTAGGCGGGCTTGAAAACAATATGGGGGATGTGAGAAAGAAGCCTGTAAATCATCTCTTCTCACTCTATCCTCTTTCTCCCCTTGAGGTGCATCTCGGCAAGCTCCATGTATATCTCGGCGTTCTTCTTCGTCCACTCGATTTCCTCCTCGCTGAGTTTCCTAACTACCTTTCCGGGGACGCCTATGACGAGGCTGTAGTCGGGTATCTCCTTGCCCGGGGGGACGAGGGCTCCCGCGCCTATGATTACGTGCTTCCCTATCTTGGCCCCATCGAGGATTATCGCGCCCATACCTATTATCGTGTAGTCGTCGATTGTTGCCCCGTGGACGACTGCGTTGTGGCCGATGGTGACGTACTTCCCGATCCTCGTCGGAATGCCATGGGAAGTGTGTATGCTGACGTTGTCCTGGACGTTGGAACAGCAACCAACGTAAATCTGCTCTATGTCCCCCCTGAGAACAGCGGACGGCCAGACGCTCGTTTTCTCCTCCAGAACGACGTCTCCGATTACGGAGGCAGTCTCATCAATAAACGCCGTCGGGTGAATTTTGGGCCTCCTACCGTTGAGCTCGTAAACGGCCATTTCAATCACCGGGTTATAGTTCCGGGGAGAACTTATAAAGATAACCGGACAACGTATGACTGGGAAGTGCAATGAAGTACAGACGGGGGGCCAACGCGGAGAGGGAGCTCGCAAGGATGCTCGAAAGTGCCGGCTTTGCAGTCGTCCGCTCCGCCGGCAGTCACAGGGTCGATTTGATAGCCGGAAACGGGAAGTTGTACCTCTGCATAGAGGTCAAGAGCACGGGGGAGGAGAGATTATACATCCCGAAAGAAGATGTGGAAAAGCTAATCTCCTTCTCGGAGCGCTTCGGCGGAAGGCCCCTCCTAGCGGTCAAGTTCAGGGGGAGGGGGTGGAGGTTCTTCCATCCGAAGGCACTGAGTCCCAACGGAAAGAGCTACCGCGTTGAGCCCTCAATGAGCTTCCTGACCCTCGAAGAGGTTACCGGAAAACAGCCAACCCTGCGGGAGGTGCTCGCCCGTGAAAAGGCTTAGCCTCGTTCTCATCCCAATCCTGCTTCTCTCAATCGGGGCCGTTCTCTCCCCAGCCAACGCCGGCGAGACGGTTCTGATAATAACCCCCCTGAAGGAGGTCATCAACGCGATTCCCGGGGAGACGGTTACGATACCGTTCCAGATAAAAAACCTCGGAAACGACACCGTGGGAAACGTTACCGTTTACGTGACCGGCCCGGCTGAGGGGTTCGTTTATCAGACGAAGCTCATAAGGGTTCCAATAGCCCCAAACGGAACCCTCAATGAAAGTCTCAGCATCAAAGTACTCCTGATTCCCCCGGGAGTTTACAACCTCACAATCGTCGCGAGAACCGGTTCAGTCTACACTCAAGCACGGGTGAAAATCAGGGTCGGTATTTTGAGCGATTACTCCCTCGACATTGAGGTCGGTAAGGAATACATTTACGGGCACGACGTGGGGATAAGGCTGATCGTCAAATCCAAGTCAAACGGCGTCCTGCTGGGGACTATCGGGTACTCAATATCCCGCGACGGCGTCAGAATCGCTGAAAACGAGAGCTCAACCTACCTCCGGGCAGGGGAGAGCTGGGAAAAGAACATAACCCTCCACAGGCCCGAGACTGGAAACTACACGGTTACTCTATGGGCCAACCTTGGGGGCAAGTTCAGGAAGGTCACCAAGACCTTCAGGGTCTATCAGAGGAAGCTCTCGTACAGGGCCTTCTTCAAGAACGGGGCCATAACGGTCGTGGTCTACAACTCCAGCGGCGGTGTCCCCGGGATAAGGGTGGCCATAAACGGTGTCGAGTTCACAACGGACGAGAGCGGGAAGGTCTCATATGCTGTGGACAAACCCGGAACCTACGAGGTCGTCCTCGACCTTGACGGAAAAATCGTGACGACCTTCGTCGAGGTAAAGAGGCTCTTCATAAGCTACCAGCAGAGGAACTCGACGCTGATAATAAAGGTCGTGGACTCCACGGGTCTTCCCGTGCCGAACGTCACCCTCTCGGCATCGGGGCCCCTGGGGAAGGACTACGCGGTTACGAACTCCTCGGGGCTGGCAACTATAAACCTCAACAAGACCGGCTACGGGACGCTGATGGTCTCTGCGCAGAGCGACGACTACATAGGGGCGCAGGCTGTTGTTCAGGTGATTAAACCGGCGAGACCCTCGACGACCACATCCTCGACCACTCCCCAAACGAGCAGTAACGTAACCTACAGCGTTCCAACCACGACGACATCAGAGGGGAAAAGCGGAAGCGGTTTGATGGCCCTCATCCTTATAGCCAGCGGGCTAATCCTTGCGGGAACATCGTATCTTGCCTTCGCCACCCCTTTAGTTCACGAGGAAACCCTCGACCGCTACTACTTTGCCAAGCTCAGGGCACCGCGCCTGAGGAGGATTCACTACCGCTTTGAGAGGTCCGTTAACGCGAGGGAAGTCAGGGTCACCAAGGGAGAAGCCAGAGTAGAGGACGGGAGGATTGTCTGGGAGGTAGAACTTGAACCCGGTGAGGAGGCCCAGCTGCAGGCCATCCTTGGATAAACCTTATTAAGTCAGCTAAACACATTGAGATGGAAATCTAAACGGAGGCGAAAGCCATGGTGAACCTTGAACTGCTTAAGAAAATAGTTGAAGCCCCGGGCGTTTCCGGATACGAGTTTCTGGGGATAAGGGACGCCGTAATAGAGGAGCTGAAGGATTACGTGGACGAGATAAAGGTTGACAAGCTCGGAAACGTTATAGCACACAAGAAGGGAAGCGGGCCAAAGGTTATGATAGCGGCCCACATGGACAAGATAGGCGTCATGGTCAACCACATAGACAAAGAAGGCTACCTCCACGTCATTCCCGTTGGAGGCGTTGACCCGAGAACCCTCGTTGCGCAGAGGATAAGGTTCTTCACGGAGAAGGGCGAGCGCTTTGGTGTTGTAGGCCACATACCGCCACACATTCAAAAGCCGGAGGACAGGAAGAAGGCCGCTGATTGGGACACCATAGTCGTTGACGTCGGTGCAGACAGTAAAGAGGAGGCCGAAGAGCTCGGCTTCCGCGTTGGAACCGTTGGCGAGTTCGCCCCGGCCTTCACAAAGCTCACGGAAAACAGAATAGCAACACCCTATCTCGACGACCGCGTTTGCCTTTACGCGATGATTGAAACGGCCAAGGCTCTTGAGAACCACGAGGCCGACATCTACTTCGTCGCCAGCGTTCAGGAGGAGGTTGGCCTCAGGGGTGCCAGGGTTGCCAGCTACTCGATAGACCCGGAGATAGGCATAGCGATGGACGTTACCTTCGCCAAGCAGGTCGGCGACAAGGGGAAGATAGTGCCAAAGCTCGGCGGCGGCCCGGTTATGGACGTAGGACCAAACATCAATCCAAAGCTCAGGGCCTTTGCCGATGAGGTTGCCAAAAAGTATGAGATACCACTCCAGGTCGAGGCTTCGCCGAGGCCGACCGGAACCGACGCGAACATCATGCAGATCAACAGGGAGGGCGTTGCCACCGCCGTGCTGAGCATACCGATACGCTACATGCACAGCCAGGTCGAGACCGCTGACTTGAGGGACATAGACCTCACAATAAAGCTCGCCAAGCACCTCCTTGAGGAGCTTAAGCCAATGGATTTAACTCCCTGACTTTTCTTTCCCTCGAAAACTTTATTGGCTCTCTTCTCCAATCTTAACCGATGTCGATGATACTGATCGTCCCGATTGGCAGGGTAGACGACACCGTACTGGAGGAAGTCGCCAGGTTCGTTGAGAATTACTACTCCCGCTTTGGGCTCTCCACCAAGGTAATGCCCGAGATTCCGGTGGAGCCGTTTTCCAGCGCCTTCAACCCAATGAGGAGACAGTACCTCGGTCGGGTCTTCCTGCCGACCTTAGCTGGTTTTCTGAAAAAGGTGGGGGGAAAGGCCGTTCTTGGCGTTACAGAGGTTGACCTCTACGAGGAGGGGTTAAACTTCATCTTCGGCCTTGCGAATCCATCCCTTAGGAGTGCCATAATATCACTCCGCAGGTTAAGACCCGAGTTCTACGGGGAAAGACCGGATGAAGAACTCTTAAAGGAGAGGGCCATCAAAGAAGCTATGCACGAGCTCGGGCACGTCTTTGGTTTGAACCACTGCCCGAACCCGAGGTGCGTTATGCACTTCTCCAACTCGATACTGGATACCGACCTTAAGGGGCCCCTCTACTGCCCCGCCTGTGAGGAGAAGCTGTCAAAAAACCTGGAGGTGTTGATGTGATAGAGGTGGAACTGAAGGGCTACGCCGACGAGAAGATCTTTGAGCGGGTCAGGGAAAGGTACAAGCTTTTGAGGAGGGAATACCACGAGGACACCTACTTCCAGCATCCCTGCAGGGATTTCTCCGAGACCGACGAGGCCCTCAGGATACGGGTAAAGCGCTTCAACGGACACTTCGAGGCCTTTATGACCTACAAGGGACCGAAGCTCGACAGGGAATCAAAGACTAGGAAGGAAATAGAAGTCGAGCTGACTGATCCGGATAAGCATCTCCAGATACTTGAAAGCCTGGGCTTCGTTGAAGTGCTCACGGTGGTGAAGAAGAGGGAGAAGTACTACGTCGAAAAGGGCGTTGTGATAACCCTGGATGAAGTTGAGGGGTTAGGAAAGTTCGTTGAGATTGAGACCATCGTTGAGGACGAAACGAAGGTTCCAGAACTCGTCAGAAGGATGAAAGAGATTCTCCTTGACCTCGGCGTGAGGAGATTCGAGAGGAGGTCCTATCTGGAACTCCTCCTTGAGAAGGAGGGAAATCATGGAGAAACTTAAGGTACTCTTCGAGCGCGAAAGACCCAAAAGGTCCGAGGTTGAGATACTGGAGCAGATAGAGAGCCACGTCGAAGCTGGGGATATAAAGGGTGCCTTAGGCTTCCTTGAGGAACTACGTTCCCAGTTCAACACCTTCGTGGCCCTTAGAATAATCCTCAGGGAGCTTGTTCGGCGCCTGAAAGTTGCTTCCGACTCCGAAAAAGATGAGTTAAGGATTGTCCTAAAGGAGTTGATACCTCACATAAACGGGCTTGAATCCAACAGACAGAGGGCCCTCCTTCTCGGGGAAGTCGCGAAGGCCTTTTACCTTCTGGGTGACGACTTCAATGGGGATTTAGCCCTTAAGGCCTCGATAAACCTGGCGGAGGAGTACCCTGACCTTCTAAAAGAAATCCTGATGTCCCTCATTGAGGAGGGCCTCCTTTCAAAGGCAGGCTTCGCCTTCAGGATGGTGAGGAACAGGGATGTCATAGAGCCGGTTTTCGTCCACCTTGTTGAGAAGTTCTATGAGGAGGGCAGGGAGGACGTTGCTTTCTCTATTCTCAAAATGATTTCAAGTCCGTTTCACAGGGCAACCGCTCTCTATTACATCGCGATGGTTGAAGAGAACAGGAACCGGGGAAAGGCCATCAGGCTTGTCGAAACTGCTATGAGGGAGGCTGAAAAAATAAAGAACCCGGATACAAGACTCGAACTTATTCTCAAGCTGAGCGACTACCTCCACTCCCTCAGAGGAGAGCGCCTCAGCGTTATGGACATACTCGCCCAGTCACTTTCGCCTAAGGTAGGAAATGAGGAAGATGACGCTAATCAGGAACACGAGGGTTGAGAATATCTCAAGCCTTCCAATCCACATCAGAAGTATGAAGAGGACTTTCAGATCAACCGGCATTGAGGGGGACGTTATGCCGATGCTGAGACCAACGTTTCCCTGAGCGGAGGCAACCTCGAACATGGCATCTGCAAGACCGGCCTTCACGCGGAGCATCGTGTATATTGTCCCCGCGAGAAAGAAGGCTAAATACGTCATCGTAAAGCTCATTACCTCCTGTATGTCCTCGTCGCTGAAGACGTAGTTCCCGACTTTTCTTCTTATAACTGCCCCCCTTGGGAGTATTGCACTCTGTATCGTCCACTTGAGGCTTTCATACATCAGGGTAACCCGGATGAGCTTTATTCCGCCTGAGGTACTACCAGCCCCTCCCCCGATCACCATGAGTATCGCCAAGATGAATTTTGAGACCTCTGGGTATGTGGAAAGGTTCGATATCTGAAAGCCCGTACAGCTTATTGCCGAGACTGCATGGAAGACGGCCCCCTGAACCGCCTGGCCGATTGGATCCCCAACCTGGTAGAGGCTGTAGGCGATTATCGCAACAGCGGGAAGAAGGAAGAAAAAGAGATATCTGACCTGTATGTCCTCGAAGAAGGGCTTAAGTGAGCGGTTCTTGAAGAGCTTGTAGTGAACGGTGAAGTTAACGGCACCCAGTATCATGAGGAAGATTGTGACCGCGTTTATTGCAGGGCTGTGGAAGAAGCCTATGCTCTGGTCGTGGGTGCTCATACCACCCGTCCCGAGGCCGGTCATTGAGTGAGTGAGCGCATCGAAGGGGCTCATCCCGTTGAGGTAGTAGAGGTAGGCCCCAACGAGGGTCAGGACGAGGTAAATCTGGAAGATGACCTTGGATGTGTTGACCAGATTCGGCAGTATTCTCTCGCTCCTGGCTTCGGCTTTGTAGAGTCTCGCAGCGGCGACACCGGGTCTTATTAGGATTGTAAGGGCGACGAGAACGATGCCTATACCCCCAAGCCACTGCATCCACGCGCGCCAGAAGAGGAGCATCTTCGGATAGGTCTCAAGATGGCTCATCATGGTAAGTCCCGTTCCCGTCCACGCGCTCATGCTCTCAAAGTACGAGTCAAGAAAAGACATCTTGGCTATACCCATAAATGGAACGACGCTGACGAAAGAAGCGAATAGCCATGTGAAGGCCGCAGCTATCATTGCCTGCCTCAGGTTAACGTCCTCAATCTTGTGCGAGTGCCTACCAAGCCAGGCCCCGAGGAGAACGCAGGCCATCCCGGGCAGGGCAAAGTAGGGCACGTAACCGATCTCAGTCGGATAAAACCAGACAAGAAGAACCGGAAAGAGATAGGCGAGACCGACCCCCTCAAGTATCGAGCCTATAAGGTTCCTGACGACGAAGAGGTCATTGCCAACGTTGATGCGCTTTCCGAACTCCAGCATCGCCCCACCGTCCGTAGGGCTTAGGAAAGGAGAATAAAAGGTTTTTCCCAGAGTACCCTCCACAGTGAGTCACGAGGTTCCAAAAAGATAGGTAAGGTTTAAGGGCAACCTAACTTACTGCATTGGGTGGTTTAACGTGATGGGAGAGGCGCTTGAGAAGCTCATAAAGGCCGGCGAAATAGCAAGGCAGGTCAAGAAGGAGGTCGCTGAGCTCATCAAGCCCGGCACTAGGCTGTACGATATAGCGGAGTTCGTTGAGAGGAGAATAGTCGAGCTCGGGGGAAAACCAGCGTTCCCCTGCAACCTCTCGATAAACGAGATTGCAGCTCACTACACGCCCTACAAAGGCGATGAGAGTACCCTCAGGGAGGGGGACTACCTCAAGCTCGACTTAGGTGTCCACGTCGACGGCTACATAGCGGACACGGCTGTGACCTTCAGGGTCGGTATGGAGGAGGACGAGCTGATGGAGGCATCAAGGGAGGCCCTTGAAAACGCCATAGCTACTGTGCGGGCCGGAGTTCAGGTCAGGGATGTTGCAAAGGCCATAGAGGAGACGATAAGGGGAAAGGGCTTCAACCCAATAGTCAACCTCAGCGGGCACAAGATAGAGCGTTACAGGCTCCACGCCGGCGTTAGCATTCCCAACGTCTACCGCCAAGCGGACACCTACGTCCTTCAGGAGGGAGACGTCTTCGCCATAGAGCCCTTCGCGACAAGCGGTGCCGGACAGGTCATAGAGGTTCCGCCAGCGCTCATTTTCATGTACGTCCGGGACAGGCCCGTCAGAATGCTCCAGGCGAGGAGGCTTCTCATGCACATAAAGAAGAACTACAAGACCCTCCCCTTCGCTTACCGCTGGTTGCAGGGCTTTCTACCGGAGGGACAGCTCAAAATGGCCCTTGCCCAGCTCGACAAGGCCGGGGCAATATACAGCTACCCAATCCTCAGGGAAATAAGGGGAGGGATGGTCAGCCAGTTCGAGCATACCGTGATAGTTGAGAAGGACGGGGCGTATGTGACGACGTGAGCAACTCACGGAAGGAACCTGAGGCTCTCGCGTACCTTCCCCTCAACCTTTTCAAAAGGATATGTGATAACTTCCGCAACCCGGAGCTTTCCGGAGGAGTAGTCGGCATAGAGAGCCCAGCCGTAACGGGTTTTCAGCGGAAGGGCCTCCCACTCGCCACCTCTGACCTTTGCAATCTCCACAAGCTCTCCAGAGGTCTTGCCGGCCATTTCCTTTGGTGAGAGGTAGAGCCTCGCAAAGCTGTTCTTTGAATTTCTCACGGCGTCCTTCCAGCGCCAGAGGAAGTAATCCCTCACGTCACCAACACTTTCGAACTGAATCACCCTGGAGTCAAAGTTCGCGGGCTCGCTCTTCTCGGGTAGGTGGTGGGGGAGAAACCTGTTGAAGGTTGCCGTGAATATTGACGCGCTCAACGATAGCACCTTGTACACCTTGCCACCGAATATTGGCTGACTGTTCGGATGTAAGGGAAAGAATAGCAACGAGACTTCATCGCTCTGCCCATAGGCAAACCTCAGATTGTCGAGTTCTCGAAAGAGGGCTTTGGTCGTTTCGATGAACAGGTTTACGAGCCTCATGTCGAAGGGCTTTTCAAGGCCTCCAGTCCAGCGGGAGAAAGACCTGCCGTCAAGGCGGATTACAAAGGGCTTTCTTGGATCCAATCTTCCGCAGTGGTATCTTCTCTCAATCGAGCGCATTCTCCTAACCAGTGGATTGCCTTCCACCCTTCGCCCCATGAGAACCGCCCGAAAAGGTTGTGGAAGGGCTCGGCAGTTGGCGCCGGGGCAGGGATTTGAACCCTGGTGGGCGGACGCCCACGGGATCTCGAGTCCCGCGCCTTCCCAGGCTAGGCTACCCCGGCGCGGTTTGAAGTTTCCCGGAGCGGTCTTATAAATCTTTCCTCGAAAAATTTATTAACCTGAATTAACTAAAAGTGTCACGGTTGCAAAGGTTTAAATTCGTGGGAAGCGAAGTATAAAATGCAGGAGGTGGCAGAAATGGTCGGAATTCAGGTGCAGGAGGTAATGACGGACAGGTTCAGGAAGATAGACATCGACGCCCCCCTTTCTGAGGCGATAGGCATCTTCGAGAAAGAAGACCCCGATCTCATTCTGGTCTTCGATGGCAACCTGTATAAGGGTGTTCTCACGCAGGACCTGATTATACGCTCCCACCTCAAGTGGGACCCCACAAAGGCAAAGGTTAGGGACGTTTACAAGCCCGCCCCAGTTATAGAGCCTCGCGAGGATCTTAGCAAGGCCGCAAAGCTCATGATGGAGGTTGACCTCCGCTCCCTTCCTGTTGGGGAGTCAAAGGCTGAAATCATTGGGGTTATAAACGACCTCGCCGTCCTTGAAAAGGTCGCGGAAGGGGACTTCGGAAAGAGAAAAGTTGAGGAGTTCATGACGAAGGACGTTATAACCCTCAGACCGGACGACACCGTCGCAAAGGCCCTCGCTACTATGCGCGACCACGCCATATCCAGACTCCCTGTTGTGAACGAAGAAGGCAAGCTTGAGGGCCTCGTGACACTCCACGACCTCATCATAAGGTTCATCAAGCCCCGCTTCAAGGCGCAGGCCGGTGAACTGGCCGGAGAGAAGATACCCCCCTTCAGCATGCCCCTCAGAGACGTCATGATAAGGGGCGTCATAACAATTCTGCCAGATGCAAAAGTCAGGGAAGCCGTGGCAACGATGAAGGACAACGACATCGACGGCCTCATCGTCGTCAACGAGGAGGACAAGGTGGTCGGTGTTCTAACGGTCAAGGACCTGCTACTTCCAGTATCAAAGATGACTGAGAAGGAAGCAAGGTTTTACCTTCAGCTCGGCGGTGACGCATCAATACTGAGCGACTTCACGAGGGAGAGAATAATCCAAGACATAAGGCGCTTCGTTGACGGTTATGAAGACCTTCTTGGCAACGAGGGCATAATCTATCTCCACATAAGGCGCTTCCCAGAGAAGTTCAGGGGAGTTCACCTCTACCAGGCCAGGATGAGAATAGTCACCGACAGGGGAGTCTTCGTGGCAACAGGGGAGACGTGGGGCGCCATACAGGCAGTTCACGACGCCCTCAGAGCTATAGAGAGACAGCTACTTCAGAAGGCGGAGCTTGAAAAGGACATACGTTACGCAAAGCGGTTCATAGAGAAACTCGGTCTTTGATTTCTCCAAATTCCCTTTCCAATATTCTAACCTGTTTCTCATCCAGCGTCGTTGGATCGATCATTATAACAACCCGGGCACCACGTGTTATTGCCCTGTCCTTCAAATCGGCTAGGAACTTGAGAACTGTCCTGAAGTTATTCTCAAGTATTAGGTATTCCACGGAGTCAATATAAACCATCCGATATCCCGAATCAAGGGCACGAGTTATCAAATCCAAGAGTATTCCAAGCCGGGTTGGACTTATGGCGTAGATATGGGGGGATTTGCGCAGCTCCCCTTCCGTGGCGCGTGTCACCCAGAAAACCATTGCAGAAGGATCTAGAAAGGACTCAAGGTCCCGAAGGTCGCTCCTTGTTACAAGAATCGCCCCCCTCAAACCACTTAGCAAACGCAGGAGATCCTTTCCGGGGGATGTGAGGAGAAGGGTTCCCGGAGTGACGTTCTCTCCGGATGAGCCATGAAGCCTCTCAACCGGCCAGAAGGCCACCCCCAGAGCGCCGAGTGCCATCGTCAGGCGGAACAGCGTCCCGAACGCAAAGCCATACGGCCTAAACCAGTCAAGTGAAACCGTGAAGGGGTACGTTGCGTTCAGAATACCAAGGGACATCATGCTTATGGAAAATATCCTGGAGTAAACGTTCTCGGGCAGGGAATACCTGAATATTGTGTAACCCAGATAGAAGTAACCGATGGAATATACGAAAAGAGGAACTGATGTTTTGATTGCAAAGCTAAGATTAAGTTCAACAGCGTTTGTTCCCACGACCCAGAGATACGCCACAAGACCAAGAAGAACCGGAAACGCCGTTTTTTCAGGAGGAGGCGATTTTTCCTTCACATAAACAGCAGCGACCATTGCGAGTATTCCCTGGGAGAGCGTGTTAACGAGGTCGAGAACAAAGGCAACATCGGGATGTAGATGAAAACCCAGGGGAGCAAGAAGAAACCTTTCGGGGTCAAAAGTAGCCAGAGTAAAGGCCAGAGTCATGTAAATCCACTCCGCACTCCTCTCCCGATAGGACTTGTAACCGGCAACGAGGAGCAGGGTAGCCCTTGAAAGAACGTTGAAGAGGTAAACAACCTCACCGCTCAAACTCTACGCACCTCTTTCTCCTGTCTCAGCACCACCAGGCTGTTGGGCGGGATGTTTTTATCGACCACCACCGCGGGCCCAACAAACGACCCGCTCCCTATCTTCCTGCCAGGATAGATGCTAACATTTATTCCTATTTTAACGTTGTGGCCTATTATTGCCCCAAGTTTATAACGCCCGGAGTCCTCAAGCTTGCCCTTTATCTCGACCTTGACATTGCCCTTATCATGCCTGAGGTTGGCCGTTATCGTTCCGGCCCCTAAGTTGGTGTTCTCCCCGATTATCGAGTCACCCACGTAGTTGAGGTGGGGGGCGTTGGAGTTGTCCATTATGATGGAGTTCTTAACTTCCACGGCGTTTCCGATGTGACAGTTGTCCCCGATGCTCGTATAGGGCCGTATGAAGCAGTTCGGACCTATGCGGGAGTTCCGCCCAATCTTCACAGGGCCGATGATGTAGGCCCCGCTCCTCACCACAGTGTTCTCGCCGATTTCAACCGGCGGGATTATCGTTGCGCCCTCCTCGACGGTTCCCCTTATCTCGTGCCTGAGCTTGTTCCTGAGGAGGTACTCGTTGAGCTCAAGGAGGTTCCAAGGCCTGCCTATGTCGTTCCAGTAGCCCTCGTATGGGACTGCAACGACCTTGAGGCCGGCCTCGACCATGAGGTTTATCGTGTCGGTTATCTCGTACTCACCGCGCTCGCTCAGGGGGGTCTTCCCGATGAAATCGAAGACCTCGCTCTTGAAGGCGTAAATACCGAGGTTTGCGTAACCCGGGACGCTGCCCGGCTTCTCAACGATGCTCCTAACAACGTTTCCCTCGACCTCAACCTTTCCAAAATGACTCAGGTCACCGAAGTGCTTGACGACAAGGGAAGCATCGGCGTTCTCCTTCCTGAAGGCAGATATAAGCTCTCTGATGGCCTCGGCCTCGAAGTATATGTCCCCGTTTACGGCTATAAAGTCCTCATCAACGCTCTCTGCGGAGCTCTCAATGGCCTTGGCAGTCCCCTCCCCAGGGAGCTGTTCGACGTAGGTTATCGGCTTGCCCCTGAACTCATCGCCGAGGGAGTTGATTATCCACTCCTTCTTGTACCTGACGATTATGACGAACTCGTCAACAAAGGGGTAAAGGTTTTCCATCACGTACTCGATTATCGGCCTGTTGGCGACCTTCAGAACGACCTTCGGCCTGTCGTCTGTCAGTGGCCTCAACCTTTCTCCCCTTCCAGCTGCTAGGATAACACCCTTCATACCAGCACCTCCAAGGAGTACACAACAACCGCAATCAGACCGAGAATGACCAAGACTTCCTTACCCCTGCGCTCCGCAAGGGCAAGGAGCAGGTAGATAACGATAAGGGAAGTTATAAAGCCAGACAGGAAGGCTGTGAACGGCACCCATACGTCCCCTGAGGAGTTCCATGGGATTAGGGCGAGCTTGAGGAACATGTAAGCTGGGGCCACCCAGAGGGTCCATTCAAGGACTTCCCTAGGCTTGTGCCGGGGGAGAATGAGTGCAGAAAGGACGAAACCCGTTCTGGAGAGCGAACCGAGGACTGCAATTCCACCTGCCAGACCGGCGGAGAGGGAATCTACCATGCTGGGTTCCTCGGGGAGCTTTTCGTCCGGGTCCTTAAGGGGATTAAGATGTGGCCGGAGGGAGTAGAGGACTATAATTGCCCCAAGAAGAAGGTTTACAACGGCCGAAACCTCCTTGGGCAGGTCGGGAGAGAACCTCCACAGGGGGTAACCCACGAGCACCGTAAAGAGGCTTGCGAAGGCCACGAATTTGAGGGGAGCCCGGTATATCCCCCTCATGGCATGGAGGCACTCCCTCGAAAACTCGTCGCGGAAATAAAAGAGGACTGCAAAGGCAACGCCGAGATAGGCCGGGACAAGGAGGTAGGAGTACTTCGAGATGAGAGAGGCGAGGGGCTCACCTTCAGGGCTGAGGGGCAGTATTGATGCTAGGGCCACTATGAAACCCGAGAGTATGGCGTCAACAATCGTTATCATCCTATCACATCCCAAATTTTAAACGGATAAAAATAAACTTTTCGTGGTGGTAGCTTTGGTGAGGGCCAGGATAACGATACTGTACGAGAACCACTCGGGCTTCAAGAAAGGCCTTATGGGAGGACACGGCTTCTCCGCACTCGTGGAGGGTCATGGAAGGAGGGTACTCGTTGACACCGGCACGAACGGGAGGGTTCTCCTCAACAACATGGACGAGCTGGACGTCGAGCCAGATTCCATAGACTACGTCTTCATAACACACGGCCACTACGACCACACCGGCGGACTTAAGGCCTTCCTTGAGGCCCGCTCAAGACCAGTAAAAGTCATCGCACACCCCGGCATCTTTGTGAGGAGGGTGGCACTGAAGCCCGAGAGGAGGGAGATTGGCATACCCTTTGAGAAGGAAGAGCTTGAGGAGCTGGGGGCCCGCTTTGTCCTGAGGAGAGAACCCTTCGAGTTTACGGAAGGGTTCATGAGCTCGGGGGAGATAGAGAGGGAAACATGGGACAGGGCAGTCGGCTACCTCGCTGAAGATGACCTCAAACCCGACCCAGTGAAGGACGACATCGCCCTGATAATCGACCTCGGGGAGAACGTCGCTGTAATAACCGGTTGCGGACACTCTGGCGTGATAAACATAGCTAACCACTCCATGAAAGTTTCCGGAAAGCCCGTAAAGGCCCTCGTAGGTGGCCTGCACCTCATAGGGGCGAAGCCGGAAACGCTGGAGGACGTCGTTAAAAACCTCGACGTTGAGTTCCTTTTCGCAGGCCACTGCACCGGCCTTGAATCCTTCGCATACCTGAGGTGCCAGATGGAAGGGGTAGAGCCCCTCCACGTCGGGAAGAGTGTGGAGCTCTAGCGATACTTTTTTATATTTTCGCACCGACTAAGGTCTTAGAATAAACCCATGGGGGTGGAACTATGGACGTGAACGTTTTGAACAGGTACGAAGGCCTCTTCGAAAAGCTCGGCATATTGCTCGTGGTCGTGTTTTTCCTGCTGGTGATAGCGGGCTTTAGCGATGTCTCCGGTGTCGGGAAGATTATGACTCTCGTTCTGCTATTCATCGTCGGGCTGGCCTCTCTGGCTGGCTACATCATAGCCCATTCCCTCGATTGAATAGCTTTTTAAAGCCCCTCCCCAACTTTTTCTCCGCGAGAGAAGGGGAGGGGTGAGAATGAAGAACCCGTTTGAGAAGATGCCAACGGTTCTTACCGCTGACGAGCTCATCGATAAGGCCTTCAGGAGGGCCGAGAAAGCCGCTTCGGCGTTTAACCCTGTTGGCGGAAAGGTGGCAAAGGCGAGGGGGAGGGAAGAACTTAGGGTAAGAACTGTATCCAACGTCATCAGGGACAACCTGAGGAAGATACTGGACAGAACACCGGGCGTTTCAACGCTCCCGAAGTTCTATCAGGAGCTCGTGGATACACTCGTTGACCGCGACCAGTTCCACCGCTCGCTGGCGAGGGTTAACTGGGCGATAAAGACGATAAGGAACCTTGAAATCAGGCACGTGGAGAAGATACGCTACTCGCGGGACCCGGTTGAGATAGCGAAGCTCAGAAGGGCCTTCTACGGGCGCGTCGCTGACATACTGCACGAGATAGACGATGACTTGAGGTACCTCAACAGGGCAAGGAACGTTCTCAAGGGGTTACCGGTTGTTGACCTTGAGCTACCAACGGTAGTTATAGCCGGCCACCCCAACGTGGGCAAAAGCACGCTTTTGAGGGCCCTGACCAACGCAAAGCCAGAGGTTGCGAGCTATCCCTTTACCACCAAGGGCATAAACGTCGGCCAGTTCGAGGAGCACTACCTCCGCTATCAGGTCATAGATACGCCCGGTTTGCTCGACAGGCCCCTCAGCGAGAGAAACGATGTTGAGAGGCAGGCAATCCTAGCCTTAAAGCACCTCGCGGACCTGATAGTCTACATCTTCGACCCCAGCGAGCACTGCGGTTATCCTGTTGAGGAGCAGACCCACCTCTTCGAGGAAATCTACCGGGAGTTCGGCGAGTTTCCCTTCATAGTTGCGATAAACAAGGTGGACATAGCGGAGGAGGAGAAGATTAAGAGAATCGAAAACTTCGTCCGCTCGATGGGCCTCGAACCTGTGAGGATTTCGGCCCTAACCGGGGAGGGCCTCGACGAGCTCAGGAAGCGCGTTGTAAAGGTTGTGGAGCCAAAGGCCAGAGAGCTGGCGAAGAAAATCATGGAGAAGGAACTCAGAAAGTACAGGGAAGGTTCCGAGCTTTAATTCTTTACTACCTTCTCCCATATTACAGCTTAAAGGTTACAAAAGCATAAGACAGAGAAGGCAAAGCCGAGAGGAATCAGGCGTTCTCCTCCTTTATGAGAACGGCGTTGACAACACCGTCCTGACCGGGCCTGCTCGTGACGATGGCCTTCCCTATCTCGGTCTCTATGATGGCGCCCTTGGTTATTATGTTCCTCCTCGCGTACTGCCTGTTGGCCGGGTTCTCGACGACGTTGAGTATCTTGACCTTCTTGCCCTTGCCGTTCTCGAAGACGTTGGCGTAGAGGGCACCGACGAGGCGAACCTTCCTGTTACCGCCGAACGTCCTTATAATCTTCCTCTTCTCGACGTCCTCAACGACCCTGGTGTTCGCGGGTTCCCTACCGAGCTCCCTCTTCCTCTTCTTCCTCGCGAGGACAATCCTTCCTCCCGAAGGTTTCTTAAGTGATCTTCCCTGCCAGATTGCCATTTATCTCACCCCGATTAGCTTGACGACCCATCGCCACTTTCGGGAGTTCGTTTATAAGCTTTTCCTAGGGAGAAGCCTTTTAAGCTCCGATGCCTTACCATTGGTGGTGGTTTCATGGGCGCCCTTCACGCCTTCTCAACGGCCTTCTCACTGGTCTCGGGGGAGAAAAAGGCCTACGCAGTCATCCTCATAGCGGTGCTAATACTCATCCCTCTGGGAACCGCCCTCGGGCTGTCTTCCGATGAAGGGCAGGTCTTCAAGGAGACCAGAATGGGAAACGTGACCTTCGAGGAATACGGGGCGAAGGAGCTGAGCAACACCCTCGTTGAGAACCTCAGGAACCTGCTCATCTACTCGCTGATAGCCCTCGTCCTCTTCTCCTCTATCCAGTATGGGGTCACGAAGGCCTACATCCTCTTCTCAAGGGGAGAGGAATACTCAATGGGCGAGCTCCTCCTTGAGGGGCTGAAGCACTTCCCAGGGGTCATAGTGGTCAACATCCTCGGTTACCTATCCCTGATGCTCCTCTCAGCCATCCCAATCGGGATGGTGATTACGGGTGCTGTGGTGGGCGAGAAGGGACTCGTGTTGCTCTTACTTGGTGTGGCGCTCATCATAGCCATAATACCCTTCGGGATAGCCTTCTCAGCCATTCTCGTACCGGCGTACATTGAAGAGGGCAACGTGGGTGCTTTCCTAACGGCCTTAACTCTGGCCCTCAGAAACTTCCTCAGCTCTATAGGGCTGGGTGTTCTCCTGCTACTCCTGCTACTCGGGGTTTCGGTTGTACTTGCACCCATCCTCCTGCTCGCTTACCTGGCCATGCCCGGGAGCACAGCTCTGGCCTCGGTGGTAATTGCCCCCTTCGATGCCTTCATTGTAGCATTCATCTGGGCCTCAGGGGTGGTATTTTACACCGACCTGAAGGGAAAGGAGAGGGAAAAAGAGTTCCTCTACTGACGCCTTTCCCTCGCGGCCTTGACCAGTCCCCTGAAGACCGGTGCCGGGCTCATCGGCCTCGACTTGAACTCGGGATGGAACTGGGTCGCTATGAAGTAGCTGTGGCCCGGCAACTCAAGTATCTCCATCCTTCTCTCGTCGTCGCCGGCGATACCGCTGAAGACCAGCCCCGCTTTCTCGAACCTCTCGATGTAGTCTGGATTCACCTCCCAGCGGTGTCTGTGCCTCTCGTATATCAGCTCCCTTCCGTAGAGCCTGTGAGCTAAGGTTCCCGGTTTTACCTTAACGGGGTACACCCCGAGGCGCATCGTTCCGCCGAGCCTGTCCAAACCCCGTTGCTCGGGCATCAGGTCAACGACTGGGTGTGGGGTTTGAGGATCTATCTCGGTCGAGTGCGCCCCCTTAAGCCCGAGAACGTTCCTCGCGAACTCGACGACAGTCAGCTGGAAGCCGAAGCATATTCCGAGGAAGGGTATGTCGTTCTCTCTGGCGTAGCGTATGGCCTCTATCTTCCCCTCGCTCCCCCTAGCTCCAAAGCCCCCCGGAACTATGATGCCGTCGACACCCTCCAGAAGGGCGGTTCCTTCCCTCTCAACGTCCTCCGCCTCTATCCAGCGTATCCTCACCTTGACATCGTTGGCCACGCTGGAGTGCTTTAAAGCCTCTTTTATGCTGAGGTAGGAGTCGGCTAACTTAACGTACTTTCCAACGATGGCTATCTCGACCTCATCGCTCAGGGACTTGTACTTCTCCACCATCTCACGCCAGGCGTCGAGTTCCGGCTTCCTCTCTGGAAGACCGAGCCTCTTCGTGAGGTAAGCGGGGAGTCCCTCCTTTTCAAGGAGGAGAGGAACCTCGTAGGTGTCTTCAACGTCGTAGGCGCTGACGACGGCTTCTTCCGGAACGTTCGTGAAGAGGCTTATCTTCTTCCTCGCCCCCTCCTCCAGCGGGTCCTCTGAGCGGGCCACTATCGCATCCGGCTGGATTCCGAGGGAGCGGAGCTCTTTAACGCTGTGTTGAGTTGGCTTGGTCTTCTGCTCGCCAACGACCTTCAGTTTGGGAACGTAGGTGACGTGGACGAAGGCGACGTTGTCCCTGCCCTCTTCGAGCTGCATCTGTCTCGCCGCCTCAAGGAAGGGCATGCTCTCGATGTCGCCGACGGTTCCGCCTATCTCAACGACAACCACTTCATAGTCCCTCGCGATTCTCCTTATGCGCTCCTTTATCTCGTTGGTGATATGAGGGATAACCTGAACCGTTGCTCCGAGGTATTCTCCTCTCCTCTCCTTCTCGATGACGGCAGAATAGACCTTCCCGGTCGTTATGTTGTGGTCGAATGTGAGGTTGGTATCCAGAAAGCGCTCGTAGTTTCCCAAATCCAGGTCAACCTCACCGCCGTCGTCGAGCACAAAAACTTCCCCGTGCTGATAGGGGTTCATCGTCCCGGCGTCGTAGTTGATGTAGGGGTCGATCTTGATGTTGGTCGTTCTAAATCCGCGCGCCTTCATGAGCATCCCGAGGGAAGCGCTGGTTATGCCCTTTCCGAGACCGCTAACGACACCGCCCGTGACAAAGATGAACTTCGTCATGATAAAACCTCCCTGCGTTATGTCGTTGGTTGATTGGGGAGTGCTTAAAAGTTTTATCAAAATTGGCGGAGAGGGTTAGGAAGAGGATAAAAGGGAGGGAATTTACTCATCCAGCTCGATGCCGTTGCCCTCCTCCTCGGTGAGCTCCCTTATCTCGTAGACCTTGAGGGGAACCTTCTTTAGGGCCTTTCCAACAACGGCCTTAGCTATTCTGACCGCATGTTCAACCGTCTGGGCGTTGTAAACCTTGAGGGTCAGGTACATGCCAACGAGCCCGACGTTCCCGACGACGAAAGCGCTCTCGAAGTGGGCACCGCAGACCGGGCACTGGGAGTAGCCGAGCTCGACCCTCACGAAGTCCAGCTTCTCCTTGTTGAGGGCCTTAGTTACCTTGCTCACCGCGACGTTTATGGCATCCTCGCTCGTCTCAACGTCCCTAACGATTATAGGTGCCTCAAGGACAACCACGTAGTCCCCCATTTCTCTCACCTCACCCAAACGCGAAGAGCCTGTCGTCCTCACCCCTGAAGACGCCAAGCCTTACGCCCGCATCGATAAAACCGTGGGCGTAGTTCAGGGCCGCAAAGGCCGTAACGTAATCGCCCCTCTCGTAGTAGTATCTGGCGTCCTCAAAATAGCTTCTCGCCATGGTCAAAAAGTCCTCGGCGACTTTCATAAGGAGGCTTTTCTCGTGAACGGCTATTTCCAACCGGTTTAGTGCTTCTTCGGTTATTTTGAAGTACTTGAGGAGCTTCTCCTCCGTTATCTCTCGGCCCACCGGTCTCGCCTCGGTCGTCCTTTGAAAGCCTTCTTATAAACCTTACCAAAGCTTCACCAAAAAAGTTTTGACTCAAATGGGCGCATGATATGTCGCATGCCTTTTGATCAATCTCAAAAAAGCACACACTTTTTCGCCAGCACTTGCTTTACAGGGCTGTAAGGGGGGCAGTGGGAAGTGTCGCCCCCCTGGGGGTCCCGACGTCATCGCAACCCCATACTCGTCGGGCAGGGGAAGATGGAGTGAAAGCGATAAAAGGCTTATGGCTCGAAAGCTTTTATAACCCAAGTCCCAACCGAAAGCGGTGCGAAACATGGGTGGAACCGTGAGCAAGATAATACACTTCAGGGATGAGGAGGAGTTTATAGACGATATGGACTCCGCTCTGGAGCGCTTTTCCTATCTGGCGAGCAAATACGGCCATAATCCCGTCGAGGGAGTACTCCTGTGGGACTACATTGGGATAAAGGACGATGAAGGCGTGAAGGTCTTTCGGGTTGGGGAGTTTCCCTTCGTCGAGGGCACTCTGAAGCTCGACCTTGAGAAGATACGCATCATCGAGCGCTATTTCGACGAGATGGAGAGCAGGCTTGACGAGCTAACAGTTGAGGAGATAAACTACTTCGTCGAGATGCTGAACGATGCCCTTGGGGAGGAGAGGGTTTATTACGACGCCTACAACCTAGGCCTCGACAGGAACACCGCCTACATAATCCTCAACATCGCCTCCGTCCACTACCTTGAGACAATCCTTGAGGGAAGGGACAAGGAGCTCTTTGAGGAGGCTATTGGAGCACTTCTCAAATACCTATGAGGTGGTGGGGAATGCTCTTCAAGAAAAGGGGCGTATTCACCGAGAGGGACGCGGAAAAGGTCATAGGGTGGATGAGTGCCCATCCCGAGGAGAGAGAGCTGATAGTCATGGCCGAGGGAGTTACCGCCGAGGCGAAGAGAAGGCTCTGGGACTACGCGAGAGCGGTTCATCTCATGGCAGACATGACCGGCGAGGAGAGGAGCGTTAAGGTGGAGATACTGGAGGGCTTCGTGAGCGAGAGAGTTAAGGGACTCAACGTGGAGGAGTTAAAGCCATGAGGCTCATAATGGCTGAGGTCTTCAACAGCTGGCAGGGCGAGGGGGGAAGCGTCGAAGGTTCAGCCTTCGGGAGAAGGCAGATTTTCGTCCGCTTCGCCGGTTGCGACCTTCACTGTAATTATTGCGACTCAAAACAGTACATCGATGCATCCCGCGTTTTCCGCTGGCGCTATGAGGTAGAACCCTTTACCGGAAAGTTCGAGTATAAGCCGAATCCGGCTTCGCTTGAAGAGGTCGTTGATGCAGTTCTACGGCTTGATACAGGGGATATACACTCGATAAGCTACACCGGGGGAGAGCCGACGCTCCAGATAAAGGGTCTGAAAGCCTTAATGGAGCGCATGAAAGAACTCGGTTTCGATAACTTCCTTGAGACCCACGGGGGTCTTCCAGAGCTTGTTAAGGAGGTTGCTCCTCTGGTGGACTACGCGAGCGTGGACATAAAGGACGAGACGGCTAAAGCCACGGAAGACTGGAAAGGACTCGTTCTCAGGGAGGTCGAGAGCATAAGGATTCTTAAGGGGGAAGGCGCAAAGGTCTACGCCAAGCTCGTCGTTACCTCGGAGACGAGGGCTGAAAACGTTCGCTGGTATGCGGAGATTTTAAAGGGACTTGCACCGCTGGCGATACAACCGAGAGAGCCGATTGAAATAAGCCAGGAGAGGCTTATGGAGCTCTACCGCGAGGCCGCGCTGGTAATGGGAAGAAAGAACGTCGGGCTCAGTTTTCAGGTGCATAAGTACCTCAACGTTCTCTGAGAGTGTTTTTAAGACCAATCCCAAACTTTCCCCGGCGATGATGAGATTGGCCTTTGGGGTACCGATGCCCGGGATCGACGGCCTGAGCCACCCGTCAAATTTTTAAATCCCCTCTTTTAGTTACCTTCGGAAAGATTAAGGGGGTGGTGCCATGCCAGTGATAGAGGAAGTGACTGCCCCGAGAAGTCTCGAAAGGGTCGGCATGCACTCCCACATAAGAGGTCTCGGCCTCGACGAGAACGGAAAGGCGAGGTTCATAGCGGACGGAATGGTCGGGCAGGTTAAGGCAAGGGAAGCCGCGGGAATAGCAGTCGAGCTCATAAAGCGCGGTAAGCTCGCCGGAAAGGGCATCCTCCTCGTCGGGCCGACCGGTTCTGGTAAAACGGCCATAGCGATGGGAATAGCCAGGGAACTTGGTGAGGACGTTCCCTTTGTCCAGATAGCGGGGAGCGAGATTTACTCGGCCGAGGTCAACAAGACGGAGTTCCTTAAGCAGGCCATGAGAAGGGCCATAGGGGTTAGAATAAGTGAGGAGAGGAAGGTGTACGAAGGCGAGGTTAAGGAGATTAGAATAAACAAGACGAGGCATCCCTTCAACCCCTACGTGGAAGTTCCGGAAAGCGTCGTGATAACCCTGCGCACTAAAGACGACGAGAAGACCGTCAGAGCGGGCAGGGAAATAGCCTATCAGCTCATGGAGCTCGGCGTTGAGGAGGGAGACGTCATCCAGATCGATGCAGAAACCGGAAGGGTCTCGAAGATTGGAACCACGAAGGAGGAAGAGGGACTCTTCTTCAAGAGGAAGGTCAACCTTCCGAGCGGGCCGGTTCTCAAGATAAAGGAGTTCACCTACACGGTTACGCTCCACGACTTGGATGTCGCCAACGCGCGCGGAAACATCTTCGGCCTGCTATTCAGCACGGGAGCCGAGATAAGCGACGAGATAAGACAGCGCGTTGACGAGACCGTAAAGAGCTGGGTGGAGGAAGGAAGGGCAACGCTTGTCCCGGGGGTTCTCTTTATAGACGAGGTTCACATGCTCGACATAGAGGCGTTCTCCTTCCTAGCGAGGGCGATGGAAAGCGAACTGGCGCCGATACTTATCTTAGCAACCAACCGTGGAAGGACAAAGATAAGGGGAACCGACATAGAGGCCCCGCACGGGATTCCAATAGACATGCTCGACAGGCTCCTGATAATCAACACCGAGCCCTACAAGAAGGAGGAAATCCGCGAGATAGTCAAGATTCGCGCAAAGGAGGAGAAGATAGAGGTCAGCGAGGAGGCGATAGAATACCTTGCCGAGCTCGGCGAGAAGACCAGCCTCCGCTATGCCGTCCAGCTCCTAGCTCCTGCAAGCGTTCTGGCTAAAGGCGGAAGAGTCGAGAGGGAGCATGTGGAAAAGGCAAAGGAGTACTTCGCCGACCTCAGGAGGAGCATGGAGTTCGTCGAGAAGCTTGAGGGCATGCTGAGCTGATTTCTTTTCCTTTCTTTTAGTAACACTTTTAAGCCTTGGTGGATTAACACCTCCGGTGAGAGAATGCGCCGAAGTTATGCCCTTCTCATCGCCATCCTGATTATCGGAGTGCTTACGAGTGGATGCCTCTCAACCACCGGCTCGGCTCAAAGTCCATCCAGCATTGAGGACACTTCCAGCATTTCACATCACAGTCCCAGCAAACAGGCAGGGACTGAAACCTCCCCGGCAGCTGCGAGGGTGAAAACAGCCGAGATAAACGGCACGTTCTCCGGCTATCTGACTGCTCCCCTAACTGTTTTTGAGGAAGTCGAGCGGTTTCTTGAGGGCATAAACGCAACGCTATACACGTTTGAGGTGGAGATAATCGGGGAGAACTTCAACACCAGCGTTACCCTTTACGCCCTGAAGCTCGTCCCTCCTTTTGTTCCCCACGACTTTAACGTCACAGTCAACGCCCATCCAGTTAACGGGACGGTTTTCATCTCCTACGCCCGGAAGATTCCGGTTTCCATCGAAGCGGGAGGCATTGGAACGACATCTTACCTCGAAGTGCAGCCCCAAGCTGTCCTGAAAGCCTCCGGCGCCCTAGACAAAGCCGAGCTGAACAACCTCAACGGCTCCACGATTCTAACCCTTGGGGAAACCAGAGGGGAGCTCAGGCTTATCCTCAGGCTCGCTAACTCCGGAAGCTACACTTTCATCGTTCTCCACAACGGCACGGAGATTACATCAGCCCGTATGGAGGTGGACGGATGAGGAGACTTTACTGGGCGGTTCCCTTTCTGGCCTACTCTCTCGCCTACCTGTTCTGGGAGTTTAGACCCACCCTCGCATTCTTCGTTGCCCTGAACTGGCTGGTCTTCCTCATGGAATACCGATACGGAGGGGAATCAAGGGAAAGCGAAGAACTGACGGCCTTTGGGGTCAGTATGGCACTCCTTCTCCTCCCGGTTGGAGGATACATAACCGTTTTCGCCGAGCTCTTTACTGCTTTCACCTTCGTCTTTGAGTTTCTCGTTGTCTCATTAAAGGCCAGGAAGCTTTAACCTTTCATTATCTCCATCAGCTTTCTGCTGAGGTCAAGGTGAAAGGTGAACTCACTGTAAAGCCCGTCCTTGCCTGGGAACGCCAGCTTGAGCTCGTTGAGGGCAACCTTGCCCCCGAACTCGCCGAAGATTACGATGCCGTTCACCTCGATGACACCAAAGACGGCCGAGAGGTTGAAGAGCAACGTCCTCAACTGGTAGGCCGAGACTTCGTGGTGGCCAAGGCTTTCCCGGGGGTATTTGAAGAGGAAGTACTCAAGGCCCTCCATCTCGGCAACGTCCGTTACAGCTATGTCCGCCGTGAGAAACACCACCAAAACCGGGCTCATCGTGTCGTAGCGCTTCAGGGTCTTCACTATAAGCTCGTCGTTGTTGTGGACGGGCTCACTCACGCTTTCCGCTATGATTATCCTGTCTTTCAGCCTCTCGAACTCCTTTAGGGCTATGTATGCAGCTTTCCTGCTCTTCTTCGTCCGCCTGTTGTTGAACTCCCTGAGCAGGTGGGGGTTTCTGACGACCCTTGAGAGTTCCTCCAGTTGCTTCCTCCGGTATTTGTAGTTCATGGCCTCCTCTATCTCCTTTTTAACCCCCTCGGCCACTATTATCTGGTAGCCGTCGAGGGGTCGGTAGGAGGAGATGAAGCGGTGGTAGAAGAGGTTCGTGTCGGGGGCGAAAACGACGCCCTTCCTCAGCCTGCGGTAGAGCTCAAGGGTTCTCTCGAACTCGTCAAGGTTCTCGTACCTCACTATGCCGGAGGAAATAAAGCATTCGTAGAAGTCGCTCCACGTGGGAAGCTCCGAGGAATGCCCCCGGGAAAGGGCATTAAAAGCTCTCCTCTCGGCCAGGACGGTTAGTTCGTACCCTCTCGCCGAAGGTCTAACCTTGAGAAGGGGAAGCTCGTAGAGGGGGTAGGAAACTTCGAGTTCTCCTTTCTCGGCCAGAAGGTTGATCAGTATCTGAAGTTCAGGCTTCTGTATCACGACTTCTCCCACAGCCCAGCCCCCATGAAGTTCTTAACGGGTTGCAAGTGAGCCGGAATCATCATGTAGGGCCTGTTCGGGAAGTCCCTGTCGAGAAGTCCCATGTAGACGATGAAGGAAACGGGAAAGTTGATTGACTGCACTATCGCCGCGGCGACAATGGCCTTTCTACCGGAGGTTATGTCTATCCCTATGCCATACCCCTCTCCGGCGAGCTCCGAAAAGAGCTCATGGAACTTCTTCTCAGCCTCGTTGAAGCCGTAGTCAGGTAAAACGACTGTAAATATCTCAGGGTTCATGCTGTAAGCCGAGGAGAGAACATCGAAGGCCCTGACAACCTTTCTAAGGCCTTCCCTATACCTCTCCTCGGTGAAGATGTACAGCCTCTCGATGCCCCCCATCCCGTACTCCCTGAGGAGCTTGTAGTAAGTGTTCACAGACGCCCAGGGCGAACGGCCCAAGATACTCACGTAGGCGAGCTTTCCAGCCATTTTACTCCACCATTATCAAGCCGTAGAGGACGCTCTCGGAGAAGTCTATATCCACGAGGGAGCTCAGCTCTATTCCCACGGCGTCAACGCTCGGCCTGACCTTTTCAGGCATCCTGCATGCTTGACCCCTCTCAAAGGGGCAGTCGTCGCAGAGGTTGCAGTTGCCCGGGAAGAGGGCCATCGCGTAGAGCTTGCCCTCCTTGAAGAGCTCGGCTTCCCTCTTGAGGAGCCAGAGAAGGGCTTTCCGCTTTTCCTCTTCAAAGTCCTCCATGTTTATTGAGAACTTCACGAGGAGGGCCTTCCTAAAGCTCCCAACCCACTCCTTAGCTTCCCTCCAGTCCGGGGCGTGGGGAGGGCACGAGGGCCTTTTACTGTACATGAGACAAGCACGGCACTTCCAGACCGGCCTCGGCGAAACCACTATGCTCGAAGCGGCAACCTCCTTCTCCCACAGGATCTCCATCGGGCATCAAGAGAATATAGGAGGGGTAAAGTTAAAAATGCATTGCCAACGCTCAGGGAAGTGCCAGTGACTCTCCATCAAGTTTGTTGTTGATGGATTTAACAACTGAAAAGACGTACCTGCCCTTCTCCTTGGTTACCTTGATAACTGTGGTCGCTATCTCCTCCAAGAGGGGGAGGAAATGAGGACAGCTGGTTCCCAAAAGATCCCTGTTAATGAAATATAGGGCTATCCTGCGGTCATCACCAGTATAGCTCAAGATAGAGTTGACCGTTTTCATATTATCGTGCATATCGGATATCAAGAACAGTTTATCCAAGCCAAGCACTATATTCACTACGCCCCCTCTGGAGATGAGGGGCTCGTAAACCCGTGAATACTGGGTTTGTCGTATGGCATATTGATCGAGCCTAAGGCGGGCCACAACGTTCCCCACCTTCAGGGTTCCGCCCTCCTTTATGACTTTGAGTTCGTCCACAATACCTATGTCCCAACCAGCGAGCTTTAAGTGAGAAATCTGAATGTAGAGGGTATCGAGAATATCATCAACAATGACCTCGTATCCCTTTGTCTTCGCCCATTTAACGGCATAGTAAAACCCAAGGGCCGGAGACGTTAGCGAATCATGCTCTATAAGAACCGTTTCTCCCGGTTTTAAGCTATCCCATAACCAATCGGCCTTCTTGATCACTTAATCACCCCCAGTTATCACCGGGCAATGTTTCTACCTGTATGTATATAAACTTATGGAATGACAAATGTCAAAAATTATAACGCAGAAAACGGGAACTTACAACCCCCCACCATAACATTTTGTTCTAATCGGTTATCAATCCATCAGCCTGCCGCCGTTGACGTCAACCACTTCCCCGGTAACATGGTCGTTTTCGAGGAGGAATATCACGGCGTGGGCTATCTCCTCTGGTTTTGCTATCTCACCCGTTAGGGAGAGCTTTCTGAGTTTTTCCTTTATCTCCGGACTAATCAGGTCTGTATCAACCGGACCCGGAGCGACGGCGTTGACGAGTATATCAGGCGCCAGATGCCTTGCGAGGTTGAAGGTGAGGGCTATTAAGCCACCTTTAGATGCAGCGTAGTGCGGGCCAACAGTTCCGCCGTCCTTGCCGGCTATGGAGGCTATATTGACGATTTTGCCCCTCTTCATGTACTTCAGAACCTCCTGCGTTACTATGAAGGCCCCCTTGAGGTTTACAGCCAAAACGGCGTCCCAATCCTCGTCGGTGACATCCATCGGTCTTAGGGCCTTTCCAAGAATCCCGGCGTTGTTCACAAGTACGTCTATCCTGCCAAAGCGCTCGATTATCTTCTCCACCATAGCCCTGACTTCCTCCCTCTTGCTGACGTCAGCTTTAACGACAAGCGTTTCAACGCCGTATTGCCTGCAGGCTTCTTCCGTCTTCTTGGCCTCCTCCTCGCTGTGGGCATAGTTTATGACGACGTTCGCCCCTCTCTTTGCGAGTTCAACCGCTATGGCCCTCCCGATACCCCTCGCGGAACCTGTAACGAGGGCAACCTTGCCCTTAAGCTCCATGGCAACCACCACTGAAGATTGAACGTTCCGATTAATAAACATTGACGCGAAACATTTTTACGTTTAGAAACGTAATACTTACCATGAAAGGGATAATCCCCTGGATACTCGTTGCGCTGGTCATCCTCGCGGCAGGTTGTGTTTCCCAGGAAAGACCTGAAGGAGGTGTTGGGATGACGCTGAAGGTTGGCTCCGTTTTCCACAACGGGGAGTTCATACCGAAGAAGTTTACCTGCGAGGGGGAGGACTGGAATCCCCCAATCTACATCGGGAACATCAGCGAAAAGGCAAAGAGCCTCGTTGTTATAGTTGATGACCCCGATGCTCCGGGAGGAACCTTTACTCACTGGATAGCATGGAACATACCACCGGTGGGTGAGATACCCGAGGGTCTGCCAAAGAAGGAAGTCGTGGAAGAGCCAATCCACATTGTTCAGGGCAGGAACGACTTCGGAAAGATAGGCTACAACGGCCCGTGCCCGCCGAGGGGAAAGCCGCACCACTATCATTTTAAGGTCTACGCCCTCGATACAGAGCTCAAACTCAAGCCCGGTGCCACGAGGAAAGAGCTTGAGAGGGCAATGGAAGGCCATGTGATTCAGTGGGGAGAGGTCGTAGGGCTCTACGAGAGGAAGTGAGTCTACTTCTCCATCAATTTTACCACCAGGTTTATGGCACTCTGAAATGCCGACAGGAAGTTCAGCGTAAAGAATATCCAGTCGCCTATGATGTAGGAGTAGACAGTGAGCAGGCTAGCTGCGACTACGTAGATTATTATGAACTCAAGGTTGAGAGGGCAGTGCCTTTTCCTCACCGTCTCAACCGTCTGAGGAACCCACGAGCTGACGAGGAGTATCATGCCCAAAAGACCTATTATCTGTCCCCACTCCATTTTCTCACCCCGGGGAAAATCTGAGGTGGCCAAAAAAGCGTTGTGGAGGGATTTCTGTCAAACATGCCCCCGAAAAGGGAAAGTTTTATCAGATTCACGCTAAACCTCGCTCGCCAGCCTCGACATGGCCCACGTCTTGACGTCCTCATCGAGGATGTCGTTTATCAGCTTCATCGCGCCCTCAAGGTCTCCCCTCCGGGCGAGGGCCAGGGCAACCTCCGCCTGAACCTTCGAGCGGTTGGAAATGTCGGTTATGTACCGGGCTATCCTCAGAGCCCCCTCGGGCTTTCCCATCTCAAGGAAGTCGAAGGCGAGAGCCATGAGGGACTTTGTAGAGCCATCTCCATGAATTTCCAGAGCGGTCTCTATGGCCTTCTTAAGGGCCTCGGAGTAATCCCCGCCCATCTTCGCCATCTCGACGGTTATCTCGTTGAAGGCCTTCGAGCGGACGGGAAGATCCGGAATGTCCCCTGCTAATTTCAGGGCCTCCTCAAAGCGACCTCCCCTGATGAGCTTCATAACTGTCTCGTAGAGCGCCCGTGAACGGTACCATGACTGCATAGCACATCACAACCTTTCTCCTAAGAGGAGGATTTAAGGCTTCCGGAGGTAAGCTTTTAACGGTGCCCGAGAACCTTCTCGGGTGGTTGGATGAAGAGGCTCGCAATGGTACTGCTACTCGTTTTCCTCATCGGCGTCGCCTCGGGCTGTGTGGGGAGCAACGGGGGAACGACCTCAACGAAAAGCTCCCCCGCGGGAACGACTACCACCACAGCGTCCGTGGCCAAGTTCGTTGAAGTTAAGGGATACAGGATATACCTCGACAGAATACACTTCTATATGTACGGGATGAAGACGTGCCCCCACTGCAGGCGCATGCACGAGCTTATCCCTGAAAAGTTCGGAAGTGAGGCCCTTACCTACTACGAGCTCGTTGACAACGAGACAAACCAGAAACTCCTCGGCCAGATCGCCCGGCTGACCGGTATAACCGGCGTCCCGGCCATAGCGATAACCTACAACGGAACCCTCTACGCGGTGATAGAGGGCGAGTTCAACGTCAGCGCAACGCCAGAAATAATCGCGGCGGCAATGCAGAACAACGGCACACTACTCTTCGTCGGGAAGACCTACCTCCTCCCGCGCAAGGACGAGAAGTCGAAACTCCTCATCAACGCCCTCTACAGGCTCTTTGTTAGGCACGAACCGGTGGACGTTCAGAAGATACTCAGTGAGCTGAATTCGAGTTAACCTACCGTTTCCAACTTTTTGTTCCAGAAAGGGAGAAAAAGGGCCCGATTGAGCATTAAAGCATGAAGGCGGAAGTCAAGGCACTGACTCTCATAGTGAGCCTTTCCCTGGGCCTGAGTGCTCTCGCGCTCTATGCCATAGGCCTCACGTGGTTCATCCCTCAGTTCTTTGCCCTCTCGATGAGCGACTCGGTGAACCCCTGCACCTTCGTAATATACACGATGTTGCTCATAGCCCTCTCCGTCAGGGACGTGTCAAGGGGAAGGCTTTACCTCATAGGCTCGGCCTTCATAGTGGCCGTTTATCTCTCCTACTATCTCCTCGGCGTTGGGTTGCTCTACCTGGGACAGTACATCCCGCTCTGGGGGGCTGGCGCTTTAGCCATAGCTTTTGGAGCATACACGATAGTGACTGGCCTCATGGAAAAGTCCCGCATCGGGGGAAAGAAAGAGATCAGGAGGAGGATTTTCAGCGCTGAGGCGACCTTCATAGGTTCGTTCGTTTTAGGCATCGTTGTTTCAACGACGCTCCTGCCCTGTTCTGCCGGAAGCTACCTCGTCTACGCCACGATAATAGCCCACGGAAGCAGGGAGATGGCCTTCCTCCTGCTGGGACTCTACAACGTCATATTCGTTCTCCCGCTTGTGGTCATACTGCTCGCCATGGGGAGCGTTGCTGAGAGCAAACGCTTTTCCCGGGCGATGGTGAGGCACAGCAGGGAGCTCTCGGTCATAGCGGGCCTTTTGCTAATCGGCATAGGCCTGTGGGTGCTCCTTTAGAGAAGCATTTAGAGATGCAAATGTAAGAAGAGAAAGAAAAACTCACTCTTTCTTCTCGGTTTTGGCATCTTTCTTTTCAGCAGGCTTCGGCTGGGGCCTCTTCGGGGGCCTGAGGCCGTAGCCCACTATCTTGAACTCCACCTTTGAGCCGTCGCGGAGGTGGTAAATGTAGGTTCCGTCGGACTTTTTCTCTATCCTCTCGACCGGGAAGCGGTAGTCACCGAACTTCTCGTTGATCTCCCGAACCTTCTCAGGGTTTATCGGAACCCAGTTGTAGAGCTCAAGCTCCTCCTCAACGCCACCCGTGGTCAGTATGTAGCTCTCGCTGAAGCCCAGCGCTCCCGTCGGGCAGACGTCAACGCAGAACTGGCAGAAGGTGCATCTTCCATAGTCGACCTTCGGGTGGGGCCTCTTCTCAAGCTTTCCGTCAACCTCTATCCACGTCATCTCTATTGCCCTGGCCGGGCATATCTGGCCGCAGAAGTTACAGCCAATGCACTTCTTCCAGTCGAGGGTGTGGAAGCCCCTGTATTTGGGAGCGGGCTCTATCTTCTCGTAGGGTATCTTTATGGTTACTGGCTTCTTGAAGAGATACTTGATGCCCATCCAAGGCTTGACGAAGGACTTCTTGAGTTTGACTTTATCCTCGCCAACAACTCTTGCCATACCCATCACCTGTCTATGTCCGGCGGGCAATTGTCAAGGGTCTTCAATATGACCGGCACGTCTGCCAAGCGGGCACCCTTAAGGAGCTCCTCAAGCACTGTAACACCATGACTCTGGCTCGGTCCCCTTATGTGGACTCTGTAGGGCTTGTGGGTTCCATCGCTGACAACGTAGGCACCAAAGTCGCCCTTTGTTGACTCGACGTGGGCGTAGGCGTCTCCTTTGGGCGGCTTGAACCTTGGAAGGGCCTTCAGGCGGGCATCCTGAACCATGTAGGGCCCGCTCGGCGGCCCCATGTCGAGTAGCTGTTCAAGGATGTAGAGGTCCTGCTCCATCTCGTATCTCCTGACGAGAACTCTGGCCAGGCTATCGCCCTCTTTGAGGACAGGAACCTCAAAGTCGAGCTCGGGGTAGAGATAATACGGGTCGTCCTTTCTGACGTCGTAGGGAACTCCAACCGCTCTCAGGTTCGGGCCGGTTACAGCGTGCCTGAGGGCGAAGCGCTTGTCCATAACACCGACTCCCTCAGTCCTCTCGAAGGTGATGTAGTTGTCGAAGAGTATCTCGTCAAAGTCCTTGAGCTTGCCCTTAAGGTACTCGACGGTGTCGCGGAGCTGTCTCAACCAGCGGTCGCCGGGTATGTCCCTCCTAACGCCACCGGGCACGGTGTAGATGTGGTAAACCCTACCTCCGGTTAACTCCTCGAAGAGGCGCATGAACCTCTCACGGTAAGCTGCCGCCCACTGGCCCGCGGTATAGAGACCGATCTCGTTTCCAAAGCCCATTATCCAGAACATCCAGGCACTCAACCTTGCCATCTCAAGGACGACGTTCCTTATCCATATAGCCCTCTCAGGCACCTCCCAGCCGACTATTTCATCGACTGCCATGGAGTAAATGTTCTCGGGAACGTCGCTCTCGGGAACGCAGATACGGAGGAGTAATGCTATGTTGGTGAAGTATGGCCTCTGCTCCGCCAGCTTCTCAAAGCCTCTGTGGAGGAAACCGGGGTTTACTATAGCCTTCTCAACCCTGTTGCCATCCATCTTCAGGATTATGCTGAAGTTCTCGGTTGCCATGTGCTGCGGCCCAAAGAACAGCTCGTAGGTGTCCTTGGCTATGGGGTGAAGGTACATGTCGTGCTGTTTTGCCTCTTCCCTAAGCTCCTTTGGGACTTCCAAATTCGCCATGAGCATCACCTCAGATTACGTAATTCGTCTTGCTCTCGTCATACCTGTCGAAGTCGTCTCCATAGATTGCCTTCACGTAGGAGAGCATGTTGAAGTCCTTCCTGAGCGGGTGCTTCTCGTATTCTCTCGGCTCAAGGATGAAGGGCCCTAACCTCGGGTTGCCCTCGAAGGTTATTCCAAAGAACTCGTGTGCCTCCCTCTCGTAGGTCTCTGCAACAGGCCAGATGTCCATGACCGTTGGGAGCTTTGCCCCTTCCCTTGGAATTCTCGTCCTTACAAATGCATGAACGCTCTCGCCCACGCTCCAGAGCTGGTAGATGACCTCGAATTCGCCCTCCTTGAGCCAGTCAACGACGCTTATCTGCATGAGCATCTCGAAGGCCTCGCTTGCAAGCTCAAGGAACTCGTGTATCCTTTCAGCTGGGACTTTGAATTCAACCCTCCTCTCGCGCCTGACGTTGCCTTCGGCGTACGGTGCCTTCTCGATGAGAGATTTAACGAGCTTTCCTTCCTTCGTGTCTGGAAGCTTGGTCTCCTCGACCTTTTCTTCAATCTTCTTCTCGTTCATATCCATGCCAACCACCTCTTGGCCTCCTTCTCGCGCCATCCTTCACCGAAAAGCTCGTCCTGATTTTTCCTGTACCACTCGTAGTTCTCCCTGTACCTCTTCCAGCCGTCGGCTTCACCGCTCTCTATCTTGCGCATTATCTCCATTATGCCGTCCATAACTGCTTCCGGTCTAGGCATACAGCCCGCTATCGCAACATCTACTGGGATGTACTTGTCGAGCTGTTTGACCACGTTGTAGGAGTCCCAGTAAACACCACCGTTGATCGGGCAGGAGCCGTGGGCTAAAACGTACTTCGGGTCCTGCATCATCTCGTAGGTAATGATTATCCTCTTGAGGGTCTTCGGAGTCACATAGCCGGTAATGAGGAAGAGGTCGGCCATCCTCGGGGAGGGATTCGGCATCATACCGAACCTCTCGACGTCGTAGCGCGCCGTAAAGAGGGGTGGCATCTCTATGCCACCGCAACCGGTACAGAACGCCACTATCCAGAGGCTCTTCTTCCTGGCCCATCTGAAGAGGGGCTCGAAGAGCTTGAACTCCCGGAGCTCGTAGCTTATGAAACCTTCATTCTCACCCATTCACATCACCTCACATCGTCAGCAGTACGGCTATTATTCCGATTATCGTCGGCCACTTCCAGAAGAACTTCGCGGCCTGATCGATGGTGAACCTCGGGTAGATGCTGGCCACGAATATCGCTATGAAGAGCACCGCTATCTGCTTGATGAGCAGCTCAAGGAGGTTGCTTGCCCCACCTAGGAAGAGCACCGCGAAGAATGCCGTCTCGGCGAAGAGCTGGACCGCGTGCTGGGTGAAGAGTAAAGCCGCATGCTTGCCACCGTACTCGACCATCGGACCCATGGAGATTTCTGCGGGGGCTGTGATTATGTCGAAGGGCTCAAGGCCGAGGAATGCCTGGAAGACTATGTCGAAGACTATGAAGGCCAGCAGTAAAGCCGGAACGGTTATGCTCCATCCGTGAAGTTGCTGGAGCGCCACGAGCTGGCCCAGCTTGAAGGTTCCCCAGTGCTGGACGAGTGCTATTATGGCCAGACCGTAGGGAAGTTGCATGGCAACCATGGTTAGGAGTCCACGCTGGACACCCACCGCTGAGTAGGGGTTGCCCGAGCTCATGGCACCGAGCATTATCCCGAGCATCGGCACCTCAAGGAGGTAGGCGACGACGATTAAGTCGGCGTTGGTGCTGAAGAGCTGGAAGTTACCCATGGGTATGAAGAGGAGCGCCGTTATGGTCGCTCCAAGGGCAAACACCGGCCCGAAGTTGTAGATGAAGCCGTGGCTGACGCTCTCCTTCTTGCCGAGGAGCTTTAGAGTGTCTATGATGGGCTGGTAGATGGGAGGCCCTATCCTCCTCTGTATCCTCGCCATGGCTTTTCGCTCTATGCCCATGAAGATGAAGCCCATGAAGGTCGCGTAGATGAGTATCCCTATGGCCTCAAGTGCAAGCTTCCACGCGAACATTCACAGCACCCCCCACAGCGCTAAGATAAGGAGCACTATCGCCAGATACCACGAATAGCTCTGGGCGTTCCCGTTGTAGAACCCTTCCCTGAGCCAGTCCGCGAAGTCCTCGGCTATGCCTGCTAATCTCTCGTAGAACCTGTCCCAGCTGTACTTGAGCCAGAAGTCGAGGGCCTCAGCGAGTGGTCTGTAGAAGTTCCTCCTTATGCTGAGGTTGTACTCCCCAGTTACAGGGTTGGCCGACTGGTAGGTGTCGGTAACCGGTATCCTCCTCGTCTTCGCGCCGTAGATGTATATGAGACCCGCTATGCTCAGGCCGAGGACGAGGAGCACCGTGACCAGAAGGGCGTTGTAGGTTCCCGTTGGTGTGACGAGCCTGAAGTAGTCCCCTCCAACTATGGTGTTTCCAAAGAGCTTGTTGAGGTATTCTGTGACAAGTCCGGGAGCTATTCCGAAGACCAGGTTCGGTACCGCCAGGATGACCATTCCAATGAGGAGCGGGAGCGGTGCCTCCTTAACACCCTCAAGGTCGCTCGGCCTCTGGCCGAACCATACTGCATAGAGGAACCTCACGACGTAGGCGAAGGCCAGTCCACTGCCGAGGAATATTGCACCTGCCACGAGGGGCATGTGGGCCTGTATGGCCGCCTCGTAGAGGAGCCACTTGCTCGCGAAGCCGGCCATCGGGGGTATTCCCGCAAGACTGAGAACCGCTATGAGTCCCATGGCGAACGTCACCGGCATCTTCTCTGCCAATCCACCGAAGTCCTCAAAGCGGGTCTTGCCGGTTCTGAGGATTATCGCAGCCGTAACCAGCCAGAAGAGGCCCTTGAATATCGCGTGGCTGAGGACGTGGAAGAGGGCTCCTGCAAAGCCCAGTCCCGTTCCAAGGCCGAGACCGAGGAGGATGTAGCCGACCTGACCGACCGATGAATAAGCGAAGAGTTTCCTTATGTCCTCCTGGAGCACCGCAAGGAAGCTCGCGACGACGACGGTTATTGCACCTATCCAAGCCAGTATGTATGCGAAGACCAGGTGGTTGTGGAAGACTCCGAGGGCGGTGTAGAGCTTTGCTCCCATCAGGATGTAGAGGAGCACAAAACCGTAAACGCCAGCCTTGCTGAGAGCACCGCTGAAGAAGGCCGTGTAGCTCTGGTCGTTCTCGCTGTAAGCCCCCGGCGCCCAGACGTGGAGCGGAACGGCGCCGGCCTTGACGCCAAAGGCAACGAGGAAGAGCGTGTAGATTAATGCCGTCTCGCCCCTGCTTATGGCACCAATCATCGCGTCGAGCTGGAGGGCCTGCCTTATCGTGTTGAAGTCGAGTGCCCCAGTCTTGGCGTAGATTATGCCTATTGCCACGAGCATCGAGTAGGCGCCGATGACGCTGAGCACGAAGTACTTGAGGGACTCGTGCCTGTTCCTTCTCAGAACCATCATGAAGCTTCCGAAGGTCATGAGCTCCCAGAACAGGAAGAAGCCCACGAAGTCCGAGCTGAGGAAGACGCCAAGGACGCCGGTGAAGCTTATAAGGGCAAAGAGCCAGTCATAGGAGCTCTTAGAGGTGCTCGCCATTCCGAAGGCCATCGCGACGCCGACTATTGAAGCAACGGTCGCGAAGTACCAAGTGAGCATGCTCAGCTGGAAGCCGAGGGTGAAGCCTCCAACAGTGAAGCTGTAGGTTATGGACTTACTCGTCACCGTGCTGTAGTAGTAGGCAAGCACTCCGATTGGAATGGAGGCGCCGATTATGCCTATCGCCTCGCGGATTACCTTGAAATCGAGGAGCCACGCCAGGAAGCCCGCTATGAGCGGTGCGAAGAGAATCACAATCAGCAGGTTCATGCTCCCACCCCCATGAGTGGAACGTTCTTGATGTACTGGGCGACGTTGAAGATGTCGCTACCGGCCTTCTGGGAAAGGTTCCAGACGTAGTTCGGGTAAACGCCTATTGCCACGATGAGGGCTATCAGGAGCAGCATTATCGCCACCAGAGGGACGCTTTCCCTGAGCCTCTCGCCCTCCCCTGCGAACCATATGGTGTGCACCAGCCTGAAGTAATAGACAGCCTCAACAACGCTCGCGCCCAGCACAAGCGCGGCTGCCCATGCGTAGCCTGCATCAACCGTGGCAAGGATTATCCTCAGCTTGCTCCAGAAGATGTTGAAGAGCGGTATCCCAACCGCGGACATTGAACCCACGGTTATTCCGAGGGCAGTCAGCGGCATCCTCTTTCCGAGGCCACGGAAGTTCTCGATGTCCGCTCCGCCGAGCTGTACCGCCACGTAACCGACGCCGAGGAAGAGAAGAACCTTGATGATCGCGTGGTTGACCATCTGGAAGACGCCTGCATCAACACCTGCCTGGGTTCCGAGTGCAAAGGCCAGGCCTATCAGACCGACCTGGCTTATCGAGGAGTACGCTATCATCCTCTTGACGTTCCTCTGCCTCAGGGCCGAGAACTCTGCAACCACGACTGTCAAAGTCGCCATTGCTATTAGCAGGTAGAGGACGTTCTTCCATGTCCCAACTGCGCTCATCAGGTAGAGTATCCTGGCGAGGGCGTAGAGGCCTGCCTTCACGACAAAGGCCGAGAACATCGCCGTTACTGGATGGGGTGCCGCCTGATAAGCGTCGGGCGCCCACGCGTTAAGCGGGAAGAGCTCGGCCTCGACGGCAAGGCCGAAGATCACCAAAGCCAGGGCAATCTGAGCAACGGTCGGGTTTATGTTGCCGGCCAGCTGGGCTATCTGAGCCATGTTGAGCGTCCCGGTGGCGCCGTAGATGAGGGCAACGCCTATCAGGAAGAAGCTCGAACCTATGCCCCCCAAAACCATGTACTTCAGCGAGGCTTCGGCCGCTTCACCGGTCTTGTTGTAGGCGGTGAGGGCGTAGGCAGTTATGGCAGTTATCTCCATGAAGACGAAGAGGTTGAAGATGTCCCCGGTCGCTATCATTCCGGTCGCTCCCAGCATCAGGAGGAGGAAGAGCATGGCGTACTTGTCGAATGGCTCAACATCCACCGCCCTGAAGTTGAAGACCGCCATCAGGAAGCTCACGAGGGCAACTATGAGGACGAAGAGCGCCGCGAAGGGGCCTATGTATAGGTCTATGCCGACCGGTGGCTTCCATCCTCCCGCCATCACCACTATCGGCTTCCCGGTAGTGTAGACCTCCTCGAAGACCCATGTGGCTATTCCTACCTGTATCGCCGTTATTATCAGCACGTAGGCCTTTATGGCCTTCCCGCCAAGCCCCTTTATCAGGGGGACGAAGAACGCGCTTATGAGGGGTAGGGCTATGAGGAGCGAAGCGTACTGCACGTTCATCCTCTCAACCTCCTTATCTCCTCAACGTTGAGGGTGCCATACCTCTGGTAGAGGATTATAGCAACGCTAAGGGCCATGGCTGTGGTGGCAACGCCGATGACTATTGCCGTCAGAACAAGGGCCTGGGGAATCGGGTCAACAGCCTGGTTGGGGCCTATTCCCTCGCTCAGTATTGGTGCGCTCCTCCCAGAGACGTAGCCTATGCTTATAAGGAGAAGGTTAACGCCGGTCTCCATTATGCTCAGACCGATGAGCATCTTCAGGACGTTCTTTTTCACGAGGACGGCGTAGAGGCCGATAAGGACGAGCGAGATGGCGCCGAAGTAGTAGACACTGATCATTCTCTCACCTCCTCCTTGAGCATGTTGTCGATGATTCCACTGAGCTCCGTGCCGACCTTGATGCCTATGATGGTGTAGATCACAGGTATGAAGCCACCGCTGAGGATTCTGCCTATGTTGTTGACGCCAAAGTGCCACGTCTGCCATATCCAGTCGAAGAGGAAGTAGCCACCTATTGCGAGACCTATGAGGCCGACGAGAACGTAGCTCATTCCCGCTATGCCCTCGGTGTTCTCAAAGGCCCTGTGGGGTATCTCGTACATCGTGTAGGCCATGTAGAGCAGTAGGAACGCCGTCGCTATGGTAGCTCCTCCGGGGAAGCCTCCTCCCGGGGTCAGGTGTCCGTGGATGAATATGTAAGCACCGAAGAGCATCACGAACGGTGTGAGAAGCCTTATGCCAGTCTTCAGGACTATCGAGCCCTCGGTCTTGGCGGTTCTCTCCCTCCTCTTCGCCCAGAGGAGTGCTCCAACGCCCGTTGAGGCTATGAACAGAACGGTGACCTCACCGAGCGTATCGAAACCACGGTAGTTGACGACAACGGCCGTTACCGCGTTGACAGCCCCGGTCTGGCGGATGACGTTGTCGAGGTAGTACTTGCCGACGAGCATCTTGTCCTGCCCGAAGGGAACGCCGGCGAGCCCTTGGGCGAGCCAGTAGCCTATTATGAGGAGCGTTATTATCGCGAGGGAGCGCTTGAGTATGCTCACCATCTTACCCACCACCCGGGCCTTTCTTCCTCCTCGCTCTCAAAGCGCTGGGTTCTCTTTATGGCGAATATGAACACCGCACCGCTCAGGGCAGCGCCTATTGCAGCCTCGGTCATTGCAACGTCCGGCGCCTGGAGCATCAGGAAGAGTATTGAGGCGAAGAGGCTTACGGCAGCCATACCCACGGCCGCTGCCAGCAGGTCGCGCCATTCAACGGCAAAGATGGCCGACAGTATCATGACGCCAACCAGAATGTACTCGATGCAAGCAAAGCAGTTCATTCGCTCACCTCCTCGGCAGAGGACTTCCCGGCGAGATGTTCGGCGTACTTGTCCACAACGCTCCCGTGCCAGAGCGGGATTCCACGCTTGTAGGCTGCCCTTATGAGGGCGTGAGCACTTATCGGGTTGGTCAGGAGAATAAATCCGGCGACCGCTATGGTCTGAACCACCCACGACCACGACATTCCCTCGCCGACCGCCCAGAGACCCGTGCCGATGATGACTCCAAGGGAGCCGAGGGTGGCGCTTTTTGTGGATGTCTGCATCCTGTTGTAAACGTCAGGCATTCTGATAAGGCCCAGTGCCGAGAGGAAGTAGAAGAACGTCCCTATGAGGACAAGGGCCTCACCGAGTGCTGAGAGCGCGTTCATAGGCCTCCCTCCAGATATCTTGCGAAGGCTATAACACCGCCGAAGGCCAGCAGGGCGTAAACCAGGGCAACGCTGATGTATATCATCCTGCCGTAGTAGAGGGCGAAGAGAACCATCAGCCCGGTGGTTATCGTCGTCATTATATCCACCGCAACGAGCCTGTCGACGGTCGTTGGCCCTCTAAAGACCCTGTAGGTGCTGAGGAGCGTCGCTATCGCTATTAACGCGAGGTAGATGTTTATCCCTATCATCCGAAGATCACCTTCAGGAACTTTTCAAAGGGCTGGGTTATGTGCCTAGAGGCGTTCCTAACGTGCTCCTCATCGGTCTCGGCCTTGAGAACGTCATCCTGAACCCATATCCAGTGTATGAAGTAGTTGTCCCCGTCGACATCGAGGGTTATAGTTCCCGGGGTCAGGGTTATCGAGTTCGCTAGGGAGAGCTTTCCGGTGTCGCTCTTAAGGACTGTTCTACACTTCACTATGCCCGGCCGTATCGGCCTCTTTGGGTGGAGGACGCGGTACGCTACGTCGAGGTTGGCCATTATCATTGCCCACAGGAAGTACGGGAGGTAAGCTATGGCGTAGGCAACCCTCCTTGGATGGAGGTTCGCCAGACCGGCCTTTGTGAAGACGTCGTAGGTCAGGGCCGCAACTATAAGGGACAGCACGAAGCCCGTTGCGAGCTCCTGCGTGTCAAGGCTCGCCGTTAGAAGGAGCCATATACCAAACAGCACGATTACCGTGTACGCGAACTTACTGGCGCGACTTGCTTCTTCCATATCCAACCCTCCGGAGGTTATGGCATCATCCAGAGTGGTGACTATTGACCCTTCTTAACCACGATTTATAAACCTTACCGGTAAAACAGAAAGGTTTAGAACTTTTGGTTGAAATAGAGGCCCCTAATTTGTCCCATAGTCTAAAAAAGTGGCCATCGAGGCCCTTTTTCCAAGAAGAGGTAACAAAAGGTATTTAGGAAGATGGGAACTGAAAACGCAAAAAATTCGAGGCTAGTATATCGAAATCCTCTTAACTCCCTCAAGCTTCGAGAGCTCGTTGATGAGGTCTCCGGGTATTGGCTTCTCTGTGATTATCGTCAGCGTTGCCTCAGGGTAGAGCTCCGGGTCCTCGGCCACAACCTGGACGATGTTTATTTCGCGCTCCGCTATCTTCTGGGCTATCTTTGCAAGTATTCCTATGGCCCTCGGCTCGGGTTCTATTTCTATTACCCCATAGCCAACATGTCTTCCAACGTACTTCATATGAACTGTTGGCTCAAGGTTCATGTATATGTCCCTCAGCTCCGGTATCTTGAGAATCATGCCAACGGTTTCCTTTACAACCCTCCTGTCAACGTCGAGGGCCTTGGCTATCTTGGTATAGGGAACCTCTATGTTGCCGGCCTTAATCTTCATGTCGTCCGAGACTCTGAGACCGTACTTGAGCAGGGTCTTTGCTATCTGCTTTCTCACGGGATATTCATCAAAGTAATGTTCTATCTTACCCCACATACCCTACCACCCAGTTAAGTTCACCAGTAGACTTTTTAATCCAATGGTATTAAAATGTTTCCATGTCAGCATGGCTTCAAGGGGGCCATCTTTAAAAGGATTCTCGTCTCATTAAGATGGATGTTTTATCCATGAAGCGGTTTTTTAAGCCGAGCTCAGAAACGCATCAACATGATTGAGCTCAGACTTCCACACTCAAGGTTCGAAGATATGGGCGAGAAGGTCAGGCTCATCTGGCGCGAGACGCTCTACGCGGATTTCGACAAAAGCGAGATTGAGAGGGCAATAAGAAAGAAGTTTCGGGTCTCCCCCGAGATAAGCGTCCGCGACGGTGCGCTGGTCATCAACACCGACAACGAGAAGGTCGAGGGCTACGTGGCACTGTATATCCAGAACAACCTTGGAGGGCTCCTCAGGAACCGCTACACGCGGAGAAAGGTCATCTACATCCACGAGGGCCTTGACGTCCCGCTCCTCGGCTACAACGCCTTCGGTCTGATAGACAGGGGGACGAACCTGATACAGATCAGGGGAGTAAGCGGATGCAACCTAAGCTGCATCTTCTGTTCCGTTGACGAGGGCCCCTATTCGAGAACCAGAAAGCTCGACTACGTCGTTGACATAGACTACCTCATGAAGTGGTTTAATGACGTTGCCAGAATAAAGGGGAGGGGCCTTGAGGCTCACCTCGACGGCCAGGGTGAGCCTTTAATTTACCCATTCAGGGTGGAGCTCGTTCAGGCTCTTCGCGAGCACCCGAACGTCTCCGTCATCTCGATGCAGAGCAACGGGACTCTCTTGAATGACAAGCTCGTTGAAGAGCTGGCTGAGGCCGGGCTGGACAGGGTAAACCTCTCGCTACACTCCCTCAACCCGGAGAAGGCCAAGATGCTGATGGGAATGAAGAGCTACGACCTTGAGCACGTTCTGGACATGGCGGAGGCTCTGGTCAACGCCGGAATCGACGTTCTTATCGCTCCAGTCATAATCTTCGGCATCAACGACGACGAGGCGGAGGCCTTCATAGAGTTCGCTCGAAAAATAGGCGCTGGAAAGCGCTGGCCGGCTTTGGGCTTCCAGAACTACGTCCCCTACAAGTTCGGTAGAAATCCAACTATAGCAAAGGTAAAGCCCTTCAAGGAGTTTTACGCCTGGCTGAGAAAGCTGGAGGAGAAGACTGGCATGAAGCCTCTAGTCCTCAAGCCGATCCACTTTGGAATGGAGAAGAGGGAATTTATCCCTCTAGCATTCAGGCCGGGGGAAATAGTTAAAGCTGAGGTAGTGCTCCCCGGGAGGATAGAGGGGGAAATGCTCGCAAAGGCCAGAAACAGGCTCATTGAAGTCGTTGGCACAAAGGCCGAAATTGGAGACAGGATAAGGGTGAGGATTGTAAGGACGAGGCACGGGATTTACATCGGGACTGAGGTCTGAGAAAACGTTTTAAGGTAATAACTCTACCTCACATGGGTGGTGGGGTTGAAGAAGCTTTCTGTAGTGCTCCTCATCCTGCTCGGCATCGGCCTTATAATCAGCGGTGCAATTGCCGAGGAAACCTATGTAGGCTCTGACTACTCTGGCGAAAGCCACCGCTCCCTCTCGTACCTTCCAGTTCAGGGGCAACCCCCGAAAGAGGTTCCCGAGAACAGCGACGTTGTCTACATAGCGGTCTACGCGGATGGAAAGCTAAAGGATGCGATAGCAGAGGCCCTCAGCAGGGTGGTTCAAAGCAGGGGGCTCAAGCCAGTGCTCGTCGAGGATTACAGGGAATACGACCTCAAAGGCAGACTCGTCGTTGCGTTCTTCCCGGTTGAGGGAACGAAAAAAGACCCCCTCTCCAGAGAGGTCTGGCTTTCTGGAGTACTCTACTACTCCTACCCCGGCGACGCCAAGTCGATATTCAACTCAACCCTCAGGTATTCACTCTCGAAGTCAACCATAGACGACTACGCCTCCAGAATATGCCAGACATCGGAAAAAAGGGCGGTAGAGGAAGGCTTTAAGGAGAACGAGTGCGGAGTGGCCTACTGGTGGAACCTGAAGGCCAAGGTTGGCACCCTGACGGACGGAGACCCCTACGAGCTGATTGCGGAGGAGATCTCTTCTGCCCTCGCGAACATGCTTGCCTCTAAATGAACCTTGAGCTTTTTACTCTCAGTTCCCCCCTCTCGTAAAGTCCGAGGAGTATCTCGGTTATCCTCTCCCCGGCCTTGCCGTCCCCGAAGGGGTTCTCGGCATCTCTCATCCTCTCGTAAAAGTCCGAATCGTTGATGAGGAGGTCAAGGTAGTGGAGAACTCTCTCCTTCTCAAGGCCAACCAATATGTTCCCACCGGCCTTAACGGTCTCCGGCCTCTCGGTGTTGTAGCGGAGGGTCAGGCAGGGAACGTTGAGGATTATCGCCTCCTCCTGAACGCCACCGGAGTCCGTCATTACGGCGAAGGCGTTCTTCTCAAGCTTGAGGAAATCAAGGTAGCCAAGGGGCTTGGTTACGATGAGGTGCTCAATCGAGCTAACTCTCTCCCAGAGGCCGAACTCCACAAGCCTCTTCCTCGTCCTCGGGTGCATCGGGTAAACGGTCCTCATGGGAAGGGATTCGAGTACCTCAACAAGCCTGCTCAGGTTCTCCCTGCTGTCGGTGTTTTCCGCCCTGTGGGCTGTTAAGAGGATGTACTCACCCGGCCTGAGGGAAAGCCTTTCCAGGATGTCGCTCTTCCTCTCAGCAACGGCCGAGTTCTGGAGGACGGCATCCACTATCGTGTTGCCCGTCACGTAGACGTTCTCGGTTATGCCCTCTCTCTCAAGGTTTTTTCTTGCTTCCTCGGTTGGGGGGAAGAGGACATCGCTCGCGTGGTCGGCGAGAATCCTGTTTATCTCCTCGGGCATAGTTCGGTCAAAGCTCCTCAGTCCTGCTTCAACGTGTGCAACGGGGATTTTAAGCTTGACGCTCGCGAGGGCTCCAGCCAAAACCGTGTTGGTGTCTCCTTGAACTATCGTAACGTCGGGCCTCTCCTCCATGAGAACCCTCTCGATCCCAATCATCGCCTTTCCGGTCTGCTCCGCCTGAGTCCCGGAGCCAACCTCAAGGTGGTAATCAATGGGGGGCAGTTCAAGCTCCCTGAGGAAGACGCTACTCATCTCGTAGTCGTAGTGCTGACCGGTGTGAATAAGGAGTGGCTTAATTCCCCTCTCAAGGAAGCCCCTTATCACGGGGGCGAGCTTTATTATCTCGGGCCTCGTGCCGAAGACCAGAGCAGGCTTCAAAGGTCGCCCCTCCCAATGCCCTTGAAGAGAAAGCCCCTCGGTGGCCTTTCGACTACGTGCCTTCCGTCAACAAGTATTCTCGCGCGCATGAGCTTCCCGGCTTCATCCCAGTTGATTTCCCTAAAGGCCGAGTGGTCGGTCGCTATTACCGCCGCATCGGCCCCCTCAAGGGCCTCCTCAAGAGTACCTGCAGTCCCGCCGACGAAGGGGTCATAGGTTCTCACCTCACCAACATCGTCCTTTATAGCATCCACAAAGGCCAGTGCGGGGGAGTTTCTGGTGTCGTCGCTGTCGCCCTTGTAGGCAAGGCCGAGAACCGCTATAACGGCCTCCCCCGGCGGGATATTCAGCTCCCTGAGGGCGGAAAAGAGCAAATCCTTGGTGAAGAGGGGCATTGAGTCGTTTATCTCCCTCGCGAGCCTTATCAATCCAAAATCCTCCCTGGCGGGCCAGAGAAGCAGGTGTGGATCCTTCGGAAGGCAGTGGCCACCAACGCCTATGCCAGGCGTGTGTATCCTGACCCTCGGATGGGTGTTGGCAAGTTCAATCGCCTCGAAGACGTTTATGCCATACTGATGGGCCAGAAAGGCGAACTCGTTTGCAAGGGCTATGTTAACGTCGCGGAATGTGTTCTCCATGAGCTTGACCACCTCGCTGACGGTCGAGCTGGTCTTGAAGGTTCTTCCCTTCACAAAGGCCCGATAGAGCTTTTCCGCGAGCTCTGCACCATCAGGGGTTATGCCACCGAATATGCGGGAGTTGTAGACCAGCTCTTTGAAGATTCTTCCCGGCATGACCCTTTCCGGCGCGTGAACCATGTAGAAGTCCCTTCCGGCCTTCATACCTGTGGCCCTCTTAATTCTCTCGGCCATCCTGAGGGTGGTCATCGGGGGCACGGTGCTCTCTATGACTATGAGGGCCCCCTTTTCCATGGCCCCGGCAACCGTATCCACGGCGCTCTCCAGATAGCTCAGGTCCGGTGAGCCATCACTTTTCAGTGGCGTCTGAACGCATATTATGTAGGCGTCCTTGCCCTTTATATCCTCTGGATTTGAGGTGGCCCTCAGGTTTCCGGACTCTACGGCCCTCTTTAGGAGGGTGTTTATCTCGGGCTCGGAGATGTGGGCCCTTCCGGCGTTTATCTTCTCAACGACCTCCTCCCTGATTTCATAGCCTATGACCTTAAGGCCGGAGTTTGCGAACATTATCGCCGTTGGGAGGCCGATGTATCCAAGGCCTATCACCGCTATTTCCCTGAACTCCATGCTCTCACCGAGCATCCTTGGAAAGGGGCAATAAAAGTCTTTTCCAGAAAACGGTTTTTGAAAGCTTGAAATCCAGTTTCAAAGGCTCCCAAATGAAAAACGCTCTTAGAAGGCCGTAAGAAGTCCGAAAGTTTTTCAGGGACAGTATGGGTGTCAGTTCACCAAGAGAAAGCGTTAGAAACGGTTTTTGGCCCAGAAAACTCCTTAGAAACCCCGGAAAAAACCCTTTTACAACCGTTTTTTGGAAACGCTTATATTGGACAAAGTCGTCCATTGAAAGGGTGGGTAGAATGAAGGTATGGGTTGACATAACGAACGCTCCTCACGTTCACTTCTTCAAGGGTGTAATAAGGGAACTCGAAAAGGCCGGTCACGAGGTTCTCATAACCACGAGAGAGTTCGACGGCCTGACGGGCATCCTCGACATGTTCGGCTTTGACTACTACGTCGTTGGTAAACACGGCGGTTCAACCCTTGAGGGCAAACTCCTGGCGAGCGCTGAGAGGGTCTACAAGCTCTCCCGGCTTATAATCGAGGAAAAGCCCGACATGGCCATCTACAAACACTCCGTCGAGGCCCCGAGGGTGGCCTTCGGCCTCGGAATACCGAGCATAGGCTTCGTCGACAACGAGACGGCCGTTGCCCAGAACAAGCTCTTCCTACCGCTCACCAGGCTTGTTCTCTATCCAAAAGCGATAGACGCCTACGACCTGATTAGGTGCGGGGCAGACCCAAACGGCATGAAAGCCGTCAACGGCTTCTCCGAGCTGGCCCACCTCCACGGCTTCAAACCCGAGCGGAAAGTCCTGAGGGAACTCGGGTTGAAGAGGAACGGCTACGTAGTTATGCGCACCGAGCCGATAAAGGCCAACTACTTCAACGGGCCCGAGAAAAGCGTCCTTGAGGACGTAATACCCCTCTTACCAGAGATTCCCATCGTGCTCTTCCCAAGGACGGAGGAGCAGAGGGAGCGCTTTGAGCGTTTTGACAACGTGATAATGCCCGAGAAGCCCGTTGACAGCCTCAGCCTGCTCTACTACGCGAGGCTCATGATCGGGGCGGGTGGGACGATGAACAGGGAGGCGATAGCCCTCGGGACGCCGACGATATCAACGTACCCCGGAAGGTTGCTCGCGGTTACCAAGTGGCTCGTCGAGATGGGCGTTGAGTTCCATTCCACTGATCCCTACGAGGTCGCCCAAATCGCGGAGAGGCTTATTGAGAACCAGAAGGGCTTCCGCGCCTACATCAGGGGAGTCATTTCCGGCCTTGAAAACCCGATGGAAACAATACTCAAGGAGATAGAGACCTACGAGACTGAAGGAACGTTTGAGGTCTCACCCGAGACCGGCAACCTTGGGGGTTACGTAAGCCTCTACGAACGCCGCAATTAGGAGGAGCAGAAGGGTCAGCAGGTAAAGCTTCAATGCGATCTTTACACCCTTTTTGAAGCCTTCGCTGGCTTCTTCGGCTTCCCTTATCCTCCTGTACCACTCAAGCCCGGCAGCGCCCGCGAGGAGAAAGCCGGGAATCTCAAAGATGCCATGGGGGACGAGTCCGAGGAACAGCTTCTCCGCCGGAAAGCCCTCAATGGACAGGAATCCTGAGACGATGCCAACGACCACACCGTTGAAGCCCACCATGAGCCATGGGCCGATGCCGAAGAACAGGCCCGATAGGAGAACCATCAGGGCAACCATTGAGTTGTGGACGAATATCCTGAGGAAGTTCTTAAAGGGGTCCGGAGATAGGGGCCCTATCTCCCGGGCTAGCCTGCCCACGAAGGCGCCCGCGTTTTGCGGGTTCGAGTAGGCGTAGGCAATACCAGCCAACAGGCCCAGAAGAAAGACAAACGAGAGGTAAAGCAGATACCTCCAGACCCGCTTCACTTCATTCACCCTTAATGGCCTTTTTGAGGGCTATTTTGAAGTCCTCAATGTTTACAAAGGGCATCTCCACATCGAGCCTCATCGCGAAGAACTCGTCCATCAGGTGTTCGAGCTCTTCAATTCTGTGGCCTTCAAGGGTTTCCTCAAGTTCGTGGATGGCCTCCTCAGGGTGAACGAAAAAGTCCCCGGTTATTCTGACATGCTCGACAACACCGTTTTCCTCATCGAACTCAATCCTTATGAGGCCCTTCTTGGCCTTGTGCTCCCCTAGATGGTGCTTCATACTCATCCCCGCTCTAAACTCTCGGGAGAACTTTTTAAAGGTTGGGTTAAAGTGGGAGCGGTGGTGAAGATGGCGTATAGGGAGATTCAGGAAAGGGCGAGGCTCGCTCTCAGGGAAGCCTTAAAGGAGATGCTCAGCGAGGAGGGGAAGAATTGGGAAGGCGAGATAACCTTCGACGACACCCCAAGTCTTGAGTTGGGCGACTTCGGAACGGCAGCTGCTTTCCAGCTCGCGAGGGTCTTCAGGAGGGCTCCAAAGCTCATAGCCGAAGAGCTGGTTAAGAGGGTGGAGAAAAACCTCCCGGAGGGAATACTGGAGGTAAAGGCGGTAAACGGTTACATAAACTTCTACGTTGACTACTCCTACTTCGGGAAGGCCCTCATGGAGGAAATCCTTGAGAAGGGAAAAGCATACGGCGAGAGCAACGTGGGGAAGGGTAAGAAGGTCATCGTCGAGCACACCTCGGTAAATCCGACCAAACCCCTACACATGGGTCACGCGAGGAACGCCGTTTTAGGCGATACAATGGCAAGGATAATGAGAAAGCTCGGCTACACCGTCGAGGTTCAGAACTACATAGATGACCTTGGAGTCCAGTTCGCCCAGGTTCTCTGGGGCTACCTCCACCTTAAGGAAGAGTTCGAGAGGATTGAGGCTGAGTTAAGGGAGAAGGGTCTCAAGGAGGACTTCATAGACCATGTGATGGGCCTGCTCTACGTCGAGGTGAACAAAAGACTTGAGGAGAATCCAGAGGTGGACAAGCAAGTCCGCGAGCTGATGAAGAAGCTCGAAGAGGGCAAGGGAGAGATAGCCGAAACCGGCAGAAAGCTGGCCGAGAGGGTTGTTAAGGCCCAGATGCTGACCACATACCGCATGGGAATAACCTATGATTTGCTCAGCTGGGAGAGTGACATAGTGAGGAGCGGAATTTTCAGCGAAGCCTACGAGCTCATTGAGGCCAACGAGAACTTCTTCTGGGCGAAGGAAGGCAAATACAAGGGCGCCTTCGTGATGGATTTGAGAAAGCTCTTTCCAGACATGAAGAACCCGTTTTTGGTACTCAGGAGGAGCGACGGGACTGCAACCTACACGGGCAAGGACATAGCCTATCACCTCTGGAAGTTCGGTAAAGTTAAGGCAGACATGCTCTACAAGCTCTGGGATAAGCTGGGGAACCACGAGACATGGACGACTGCCCCGGACGGAAAGGAGATGCCCGGGAAGTTCGGAAGGGCCGATATAGTCATCAACGTGATCGGCGCGGAGCAGAGACACCCACAGATGGCCATAAAGTACGCCCTCCAGCTTCTCGGCTTCGAGGATTCAGCCGAGAACTTCCACCACCTGGCTTATGAGCACGTGATAAGGGAGGAAGGCAAGTTTTCGGGAAGGAAGGGAACGTGGGTCGGATTCACCGTTGACGAGGTGCTCAACGAAGCAGTTCAGAGGGCGAGGGAGCTGGTAGAGCAGAAGAACCCGAGCCTGAGCGATGCTGAGAAGGACGAGATAGCGGAAGCGGTTGGCGTCGGCGCGGTGCGCTTCAACCTCGTCAAGTACAGTCCCGACAAGATTATCACCTTCCGCTGGGACGACGTTCTGAACTTCGAGGGTGAGAGCGCCCCGTACATCCAGTACGCCCACGCCCGGTGTGCCTCAATAATTAGGAAAGCCGAGGAGAACGGCATAGACACAGACTGGAAGAGCCTCCTTGAGAAGGCGGACTTTACAAAGCTCACCAACCGCGAGAAGGAACTAATAAAGCTCCTTGCCAAGTTCCCTGAGGTTATAGAGCAGGCAGGCAGGGACATTAAGCCACACCTGATTCCAGCCTATCTCAACGAGCTCGCCTCTCTCTTCAACAGGTTCTACATGGACCACCCCGTGCTCAAGGCCGAGGAGGGAATCAGGGAGGAGAGACTACTCCTCGTTTTGGCGGTCAAGCAGGTTCTTAGGAACGGTTTGGAGATTCTCGGCATAGAGGCCCCGGAGAGGATGTGAGCTACTCCTTCAACACATTTTCCACGACGGGATCTATAATCCTGTACTTCCCGTTTTCCCTAGTTATCCACCCCATCTTTTCCAAGTTTCTCAGGAGTTCGCTCAGTCTTGCGTTTGTTACTGGGCCCGCTTTGACCTCCACGTAGTCCTTAATGGCACTCCAGCTGGTCAGCCCTATAGCTATCGCCCTGAGAATGAGTGAATACCTCCCGCTCCTCTTTTCCAGCTCTTTCAGTTCCTCCCTGATGAGGGCCCGGGCCTTTCTCATCGTCATGTCGAGGGCCCTCTCGAAGTCCCCCCTCTTCCAGTAGTGGAAACCGAACTCGACCAGCCAGCCGGGAATTCCGTCGAGTTCTCCAACGGCGGTTTCTATTTCTCCCTCTGGGACGCTCATGTCAACTTCCTCAAAGCCCCTCCTGAGGAACTCTTGGGAGAGTTCTCTGGTGAAGGGTTTGACCTCAACCTCCTCGTATATCCTCCCGTAGAGCGGACTTGAGTAGTCGTCGAGGCCAAGGAAGTTGTGGAGAAGGCCTACCTCAGAGCCTGTGAAAACGAAGCCCAAGTTCTCAAGAGAGTCGTACGCATACGCTACACCCGCTAAAAGTTCCTTTCCTCCCCTTGAACCGTAAAACCTCAGGTACTGGGCCTCATCAAAGGCTATGATGACTTTTTTGCCGGCTTTCTCCCCAGTGAGTTCAAAAAGTCCAGGAGGTCAACAAAGGTAGCTTCCCTCGGTTTGAGTTGTACTCCCGCGATGCTTACTCCCTCCACCGATATTCCACGCAGAAAACCAACTCTTCCCTTTCCAGTGAGAACGTTTCTTATCTCTCTGACCAGTGCGACCTGACTCACGCTTCCCCCTGTGGAATAGAGCTTTCTCGCGTCGATATACACCCCAATCTCATCACACTCGTTTAAAGCCACTCTGAGGAGTGAGCTCTTACCAATCCTCCTTATTCCGATTAGGAGCGTTATTGGATACTCCCTCATACCCCCAAGTAGAGCCCCTATCTCCTCATCCCTATCGAATATCTCTCCCCTTCGCTCCTTCGGTCGCGGATCGAACAGCATAGGTACCGCCCCCGATACTAAGTAGCGGTGCCCTCGGGGGCTTAGCGAGGGCCACCAACGATCGGTACCGATACTTAAGACTTTCTATGAACAACCCTAAAATACCCCCTCCACCTAAACCATCCGGTGATTTCATGCAAGGCGTTATAGTGCCCCTTGTTACTCCGTTCAACGGGGACTACTCCATAGACGTCCCGGCCCTTGAGGAGCACGTCGAGTACCTTCAGAAGGCCGGCGTGCATGGAATATTCGTCAACGCGACAACCGGCGAGTTCACGAGCCTTAGCAGGGAAGAGAGGAAGTTTCTGGCCGAGAAGGGCCGTGAACTGATAACTTCGGCTTTCTACCTCATGGGAACAGCATCTTCGAACACCTTCGAGGTTATCGAACTCACCATGCATGCCCAAGACATCGGGGCAGATTACGTCGTCATAGCACCGCCATACTACTGCCCCCTGAGCGAGGAGGCGCTCTTTAAACACTACGCAATGGTGGCCGAGAAAGTGGATATTCCCATTATACTCTACAACATCCCCTCCTGTGCCAACCCCCTGAGCGTTCCCCTTATCAAGCGCCTCGCCCTTGAGTACCCGAACATCGCTGGCGTTAAGGAGACGATAGATAGTATAAACCACATCAGAGACGTCATCCTCGAAGTCAAAGGCGAGAGGAAGGACTTTAAGGTCTTTACCGGCCTCGACGGGCACTTCCTCAACACGCTCATCCTCGGAGGTGACGGAGGGATAATGGCCTGCGCCAACTTTGCCCCAGAGCTTCACCTCGCGGTGTGGAAGGCCTTTCAGGAGAAGCGCTTTGAGGAGGCCTTTGATGGGGCAAGAAAGCTGGCGAAGCTCTCGAAGATCTACAACTTCGCTTTGTCCTTCGCCTCGGCGATAAAGCTGGCAATGTCCATCATGGGCTTCTCGATAAAGCCCGTTCTGAGGCCACCGTATGTGATTGACGGGAAGGAGAAGAGAGAAGAGATAAAGAAGTTGCTGGAGGAAGTTTTGGTCCAGCGTCACTGAATCCTGTACCTCAGTATTGCCCCGAGGCCACCGAAGGCCTTGTAGAACTGCTGGCCCTCCTCGGTGTCGAGGGAGATTATCTCAACGTTTGAACCCGCTTCCTCCGCCATCTTTATTAGCTCCTCGGCAACGTCCCATTTCTCGAAGGTGAGGTTCTGACTGCCACACTTGGGGCAGTGAGTCAGCCTTTTCCTGTAAACGTGGAACTCCCCCTCGCTCATGGTCTTCTCCTCGCTCCAGCCACAGTTATTGCACTTCACCCTCACGCGAACCTTATCGTAGCCCTCGCTGATGAGGAGCGTATCCACCGCTCCGAGCTCAAGGGCCTTCCTCACTTCTTTCTCGCCGTAGGTTATCATTCCCGTGTCCTTGACAAGGTGCCTGAAGAACTCCTGGATGAGCTTTTTCTCCTTCACAGCCTCGTGGTCCTTTAAGATGTCGCTGGCCTTCTCAACGAGCTCCCTGAGGCCGTACTCACCGCTGTAGCTTATGTCAACAACACCGATGATTCTCTTCCTCAGTTCGTGGTGGAGGTAGTCGCCCTCCACGAACTCCTCCTTGGTCGGCCCGGGGCCGCCTATGATTATGCCCTTCAGCTCACCCTTCTCAAGGAGCGGGAGGAAGGCCTTGTTGGCGTGCTCTCCGATGCGCTTCATGAACTCGTGGGTTTCCTGCTCGCGGATGCGCTCGTAACGCCTCGCCGACTGACCACCGGCCCTCGTCTTGCCAGGAACGTTGGAGGTGAGCTCGTCGATGACTTCTATCCTCTTTCCGCGGAGTAAACCGATGGTCGCCTCGTTCTTCTCGACGGTTATAAGGCCGTAGGCATCCTTAACGCGGAGCATCTCTTCGAGGGGTTCCGTAACGAAGGTCTGGTCGCATCGGTAGAGGCGAACCTTTAGGGGTTCCGGCGGAACTATAGCCCACAGCCTTATGTCACTCACTCCCTCCTGCTCGCTCACGTTTCCGACGAAGAGAGCCAGTCCGTTCTCAGGAGTTTTTCGGTAGAGCTTTAGGTGCTGCATTGCCCGCTCAAGGGCACCGAGGACGTTCTTTCGAGTTGATTTGCTCTTGATGTTCTGGGCCGTTCCGTACTCCTCTCGCAACTGTTGCATGACCTTGTTTATGTCGTATCCCGCTGGGATGTAGAGGCTGACAAGCTCGGTTGCACGACCTCGATAGCTCTTCAGCTCCTCAACCTTCTTTTTGAGCTCGTACATTTCGGCTGACTTGTGAGACATGAGCATCACCTCTATTCTCTCGCCTGAAAGAGGGCACGAAGGGGAATTTATAAAGGTTTGGAGGCCCCAATGTGGAAAAGAACTGAAGACGAAGAGTCCGGGATTTTGGCTGTAAACCAAAAAGGACGAGAGGAACTCACGCAGAGAGCTTCTCAAGGGTCTCCTTCGCGATGTCACCGAGAGGAACCCACTTCTTGCCCTCGAAGGGCAGTACAACCTTGTCCTGAACACCGGTGAGTTCCTCCACGAGAGGCCTCAGCTCCCCCAGACCAAGCTCGCCGATCAGGACTAGAAGGAATCCCTTTTCCTCTTTGTTGCCTTCGAGAAGGCCTTTCCTGATTTCTTGGACCATCCATTTGCGGTAATCTCTTATTAGCTCAGGGAACGCCTTAACGAGGCTGTAGGTGAGTATCATGGCGTTCTCCTTGACGTAGGGGTTCCTGCTGTTAACCAGGCCCATTATCTTCCTGAAGTGCTCTCCCGAGATGTGCTTTTTGATTACATCCCTCTTGGCTTCGAGCACTTGGGTAAGTGCCAATAGTGCATCCCCAACTATTCCGGGGTTGTTATCCTCAAGTAGTTGAACCAGGGCTTCCATAATCTTCCTGTCCTTTATTGCCTCCTGAACGAGCAAATCGAACTGCCCTTTTTCTAGCAACTCCTTAACCTTTTTCTTCTTGGAGCCAAAGCCAAAGAGCGGCATCCCCATCACCCAAATATAGATTAGTCTAGAACATACTCAACAGTTTCAAGTTAAAAAATGTTTGCCGCCTAATAATCACCGCTAGGGATTAAATTTTTATACGGTACATCCACTCCAGTGAGGGTAGGTGTTCCCATTGGGAAACAGGTATGGGTTGTTACTTTCTATTTTTGCTGGCATCTATACGATTCTCATTTCAATTTACTCAGTGCTAAGACACTACATGTACCTTACGGCCGGTTATGATCTCGGAATATTTATGCAGTCGCTATGGACAACCGTTCACGGAGAAGGCTTTTTCTTTAACACAGCTGAGTGGCAGGACGTGGGGACGTACTCTCATTTTGGGGTCCACAATAGTCCAATCCTTTTTATTCTCCTGCCCATATACCGGCTACTTCCCCGAGCGGAGGTTCTCCTTGTACTCCAATCGATTGCAGTTGCGGCAGGGGCATTAACTCTATTTCGCCTTGCTAGGCTAATGCTTGATGAGAAAAGGGCGTTTTATATATCCCTGATGTATCTTCTCAACCCATTAGTTCAAGGCCTCAACTTCTTTGACTTCCATCCAGTCACTATAGCGGTTCCTTTCATATTTCTCCTGCCATACTACATTGAACGAAAGCTTTACCTGCGTGCCATTCTTGTAGCCTTCCTCGTACTCTCAGTTAAAGAAGACTCGGGGTTAATTCTAATCAGCATTGCTTTGATGTATGTGTTTCGAGAGTATGGCTTGAAACTCCTAGTGAACCCAAGAAGATGGAGAAACACTGTCGGAGAAGAGAAGTTCATACTCCTGCTTCTTGTGATGGGAGTACTTTGGATAGCAATCAGCATCTTTCTCGTAATTCCCCACTTTAACGGCGGGAGGTATCCCTACTTTTCAGATGACACTCTAAGGAGGTATGGGGGAAAGGTATACCCTGATAAAATTGCTGTATACTCCCTCGCAGCCCTGCTCAGTACAGCCTTCCTACCACTCCTCAATCCCAAGCTCTTCAGTGCTTCTCTGTTCCTGTGGTTAGAATTATTTCTCTCAAACTGCCCAACAATGTTGATCATTGGAACGCAGTATCCCTACATGTTGGCCCCAATGCTTTTCATAATCTCAGTGTACAATCTCAGATATTTAAACGAAGAAAAGCCAAGATTTCGATTTAATTTAAAGGCACTAGTGACGGTTTCACTTGTCTCAATGCTACTTTTCTCCCCAGAGTTTCACTTGATAGATGCTCCCGACTATGTTGCTAACCCAAACTTTCAGGGATTGGTTATCAGTTACATCAAGTGGAAGCCATATCTTCAAATACTGGACATGGTTACGAAGAAACTCGACGAAAGCAACTGTACTATAGAAACCCAGGACACCCTGTTTCCCCACCTAGCCAACAGAATTAATACCTATCATATCGTTACACCTTTTAAGAATACATATCTCGAAAATAACTCTATAGTGCTTATGGCAACTTCACTCTCCGACTATAAATTTTCGATTAGGTACCTGAACAGCAGTAGATTTAAAGACACAAAGTACATTTTGATAAATGTGAACGACTTAATTCTCTCCTGTTACAACAGAACGGGGGATGACTACAAACAGTTTAGACAGTGCATCTATACTGCCGTTGAGAGAGACATCAAAAAATGTGAGAAATTGGGGGCCAGGAATCAATGGGAGTGAGGAAGAGAAGAAATGGCCTGATAACATTGGGGGCAATCCTAATACTGTTCCTCACCTTGAGATACAAACTCATGTTACCCATGAACTCTTACTATGACTATGATGAGGGCACTTACCTCCTAATTGCCCGCCTGATAAACCAAGGCCACCTCCCATATCGAGATGTGTTTGCCGTGCACCCTCCCCTTTTCTACTACCTCCTAGCATTATGGCTGAGAATTTTCGGGGACAGCCACGTAGTTGGCAGAGCTCTCTCCCTGATTTTGGGGCTTATCTCGGTTGTCATGGCCTATTTTGTGGGGAAAGAGGTAAAGAACGAGAGAGCCGGGCTACTGTTCTCCCTCCTGCTTGCCACGGACCCCCTAATGCTCAGGATGAACACGGCAGTCTATCATGAGACCTTGATAGAGCTATTCACGGTTGCCTCGCTCTTTTATTTTGTAAGGTATCTAAAGACTGAGAGAATGAGTTGTGCTTACCTCTCACTTGCCATTGTGAGTATTGGAAGTTCTGCAAAATTTACAATAATCCCCCAGTTGCTGGCGCTCTTCACGTTCATCCTTCTCTACAACTCGAAAGAAACCAGGGAATACCTGAGAAAAATCCCGGGCTACTTCCTAACTTTCAGGCAGGGTGGGGTTATACTCGCAACTTACCTGCTCTGGACGCTAGTGGCGGTCGCGGTGGTTACCCTTTACCCCACAGACCTTTCAAGGATAGTGCTGGCAGTTCCAGGGATTCATCCAATGAACAAGATGGGCAACCTCTACACGGCGGTTCTCTTTCTGACGGTCTGGGCAATTATGACGGTTTACCTCTTCCGCATACGATACGCCGGAAAGCTCTGGCCCTTCATTAGAGCCCTCATTGGAGAGTACAGGCTCGTTCTCATTCTCACTGCAGTCGTTATAGCCTCAAAGGCCATTGTGGAAGTCCCCCTCGGTCTGATGGTGTCTCCAAATTACATCCACCAGACATACCTTTTACAGAGCAACAGGGGTTTTATGTTCATGAGCCTCTTCTGGCTGGTTCACAGGTCGCTTTCCCAAATCGAGTCGAGCTCGCTGGAGCTTCTAACTCCTTGGTTGGGAGTTACAGCACTCCTCCTCATTGTTCTCATGGCCAGACTCCTCGGGATTAGGTTTAAGGTATCCCCTGAACTGAGTGCCCTTCTCTTTCTGAGCGGGGTCTTTTACCTGCTCCTAATCCCAATCATCCCGAACCCGAGGTTCATATATCCCCTTATTCTCACCTCATATCTAGCCCTCATCTACACTGTGGAGAGTATCTTGGAGGGATTCACCCTCAGAAGAGTTGTGGGCATTTCCATTGCCATGCTTGTAGTACTGGGGACAGCGGATGCGGGCATTGTGGTGAATTACCCCAAGGGCCAGCTGAAAATTCCCCACGCACTCCACGATAGAGAAATGAGGGATGACTTAGGTGAGTACTTGGAATGGGCCGAGCTAAAGGGCACATACCTTCCAATAAACCCGATGGATGGCTATTACCTCCACCTAAAGGTTATCCCGTATTTGGTTGATACCTTTGGATTGGGTTACCTCAAGGGAGATTCCCTGCTATCCCTTGTGAGGGAATACAAACCGGACTATATAATCTTCAGCACATGGATGTTTGCAATCATGGAAAAAGACGAGTCCATGAGGAGGATATACGGGAAACTGCTCAGGTATTCGGTTCAGAATGGCACGCTGCTGTTTGCCGAGGGCTTTTCAAACGGCGAGAGGATGGAAATGTATAACATGAAAGAAAAATCTACATGGGGCATTGAGCTCAACGGTTCCACGATATACTTTGAAGGCTCCTGCGGGAGTATAGGAATACTCCCCCTTATAGGCTCGTCACCGGTAGTCGGGGTGAAGTTAAAGCTCGTTTCCAACGGGACCTATAACATAACGGTGATTTCGCAGGAGGGAGAAAGAGAAGGGAGAATTGTTATTGGAGAAAGCATTTCCATAATCCTTCCGGGAACGCTTTTAGAAATCAAATCAAAGGGGCCGGTTTATCATGGATTCAGGCCCGTTAACAACACACCTGTAAAAGATTCGAGAGTTTACACTCCCAAGGGATGTTTGAGGTTAACGGGTACACTCTACAAAAAAGATAACGACATAGTGGCCGAGGGAAATAATCTAAAGATAGCTTCAGGGTGTGGAAATCATTGACTCAAGGACATCCGTTGTTCTGTTGACGGTGGTGTTAATCTGATGTCCCTCAACGTGTATAGCGGAAGCCCTGGCAGTAATGAACCTTCTTATCACAAAGAGGGCAACAAGACTACCACCAGCCATCATGAACACGAACTCAAGCGAGGTCTGGGCCCTACGCTTCATTCTTCATCCCGAATGTTGTATAATAACCAACTCCTTAAAAACTTTTTTGAGTAATAGAAAATTCAAAACTTGAGAAGAAAAATTGGAAACTTTCCAACTTCAGCCTTCACCCGCTGCTAAGCAGGCTCTGGAGCGTGCTGTTTATCTGCTGCTCCGCTTCACTAGCGGTCTGCTTGGCGCTGCTTCCCTTGTTCCTGAGCTGCCTAACGACTATCAGGATTATGACCAGAGCGGCGGCAATCATGAACAGGTACTCAATCGCACCCTGGGCCTTCCTCTTCATGGACATCACCTCCTTAGGGTTTTTTCAATTATATACTTTTCAAAAAAATTTATATAAGTTTCTGCTCAAAATTGAGGGAAGAATACTCATAATTGAAAAAGTCGCAAGGAGGGCGACAAATTGTTGTTTGCATTCCAATGTGAGTCTGCAAGTATTGAAGAATGTATCACCGAACTCAATCAAAGATCAGAAAAGATACTAAGTGGTGTCCCCGGGATAATAGAATCCTCAAAAATCTCACTGAGCTTTGGTGCCTTTATGAACCTCATGGTGGTAGTTAACGTATCCCCAGATTTGCCGGCAAAAAAGGTTATCCTAGTGGACTACTCATCGGGAAGGGGAAAGGAGGATGCAATTTCTGAAGTTCTCAGAAAAATTAACACCAAGATACCCGAGGATGCAACGGTGGTTGATTTTGAAGTGAAGACGTACACGACTCCCGTAACCAGGAGAACCTATGCGGTTGGTATTGTAGTATACAACATCCCAATGGGGAAAAAACCTCTGCGCGAGTTCACCGTCCAAGAGAGAAGACAGCTTCTGGCGGGTGTCCTAAAGGCCTTTGAATACAATCCAAAGATTCTCAACATATCAGAACTCGCGAGGGTCTTCGGAGTTTCCAGGGATTCGATATACTATGACATAGAGCAGATACTCAAGGAGAGGAGAAGGGGTTAGGTACTCCAGAGGGGCCTCGGAGTGGCCGTTAGGAGGAATATCAGAAGTGCAACCAGAGCCAGTAAGATGCGGGATTTTGAAATCGGGCTCACCTCGTCGAGGGCTCCCGGGTTACCGGCCATGCCTATGAAGAGAACGAGGAGCCCCCAGATGAACCAGCCGGACCAGAGGTAGCCGAGTCCGAAGAGAAGAAATGCCACGAAGAGGGTTATGTAGCGGTGAGCCCTCTCGCTTATGAAGGCCCTCAACACATGACCTCCGTCGAGCTGGGCAACCGGGATGAGGTTCAGGAACGTTACAAGAATTCCAACCCATCCCGCGACCGCGACGGGGTGAAGGAAAACCACGTAGTCACTGGGAGTCCTTAAGACGCTCCTCATCAGGAGCTCAAAAAGAAGGTTCGTGCCGAAGTAGACACCACCGCTCTGCTGGGGAACTAAGCTTGGAGGAACAACTATCGACATCTTCAGTCCGATCAGAGTCACCGGAACCGCAACCAGAAAGCCAGCTATCGGCCCGCTGACGCCGAGGTCTATAGCGGCGTTCCTCGTGGGAAGGGGAGACTTTATGCGTATAACCGCCCCCAAGGTTCCTATGAGGCTGAAGGGGAAGGGAATGAAGTAGGGCATCGTTGCCTTGACGCCGTGGTAAGCAGCTGCTATCTTGTGGCCGAGCTCGTGGGTGCCAATTATTGCCATAACGCTGACCGAGAAGGAGAGGGCTATAAGATAGGGATTTCTGAGACCGGGTAGAGAATAGTGGTCAAGGGTTGCTATGTAGGTCTGAGCCAAGACGTAACCGGAGAAAAACGTCGTGAGTATCGTGGTCAGGAGGAAAAGCCAGGGCAACCAAGGGTTGTCAGGCTTGACCTCTCCGGCTGGGAACACAAAGAGGAGAACCTTCCCCTGACGCTTCTTTAGTGCCCCCCAGTAGCCGAACCTTTCCAACCCCACTAAAACCCGCTCAAAGTTGTTCTCAAGTATCTCCTTCACCTCGAAGACGTGAACGTTGCCGTCCGACTCGACGAATGAGAGAACGTAGAACTGGCTGAGAAGAGCCTCAAGCTCTGGAGGTGGCGAAGTCTGAACTGTAGGGGTCTCCTGGGGAGCCTCAGAAGTCTCATCTGTGTAGCCAACGAGTATCATGTCTCCCCCGCACTTGGGGCACGAGCCTTCAAGCATGGGCTCCGTCGAGTCCCTAACTTCCCTGTAACCGCATCTAACGCACTCGTAGATTCCCTTTCTCATGGCACTCCTCCTAATGGTGATGACGTTAAAAGCTTATTCTTCGACCTCAACCTCACCCCTGTCAGCGTCGACCTTAACCTTAACCCCGCTCTTCAGCTTCGAGACGTCTATGCCGTCCACCATCGGAATGCCCGCTATTATTGCTCCGGTCGCGACTATAGTCTCTGCCTCGCCGACTATAATGGCCTTTGGTGCCTTTCCGTTCTTCTTGAGGGCGTAGATGACGTAGGAACCGACTGTCGAGCCCTTTCCACGCGGGAAGGCGAGTATCTTCCCGGCTATGCTCTCCCCGCGTATGTCGCTCTCAGCGTCGGTGACGACTCCGGTCTCGGGGTCAACCCCACCCAAAAAGGAGAGGGGCTTTTGAGAAACTATGAGCTCTCCCTCCACCTTTCCACCAACGATTTTCCTTCCCTTAAGCTTCATTCTCCCACCTCACGGGGCCTCCTTTATGAGGTTCTCGGCGTCGTCAAGTCTGACGTTAAACCCGAAGGAGCGGAAGTAGAAAGCTGACTTCCCGCTGTTGGTCGCTATGCCATTATACCAGCCCTTTATCGGCGAAACAACGAAGCAGGAATCGGCTATAATCCTCCCGTTGTAGCGCTCTATCACATCGGTATAGCCCAAGCTGTCAGCCAGTGCTTTCACAGCTCTGCTAGCCGTTATGAAGAGCGGTATCTTCAGGGGCCTTCCGCGCATCGCCAGAAGTTCCGCTATTTCCTTCACCTCTATGATGGAAGCGTGCGGACAGCCGATGAGTATCATATCTATCTCGCTCCAGTCGTCGCTGAACTGCTCCCTAACGGCTTTGATGTCGCCATCTTCAACTGTTATCGTTTCGAGTTTATCTACTATTGCCCCCTTATACTCCGGTGTCTCGCCCTCGACGTGGTAGAGCGCTATAGAACCGCTAGCTGCCATCGACGCGCCCATCTCTTTCAGGAACTCGGTTTTTTCGGGCCTTATGCCCCTGAAGTAGGGAACGTCGTTCCCAAGGGCCCTGCCGAGGTGGTAGCCCAGAGTCGCGTAGTCGACGAAGGTTTTCACCTTCGCTTGGACATCGACGATTACAGTCGCCTTTCTGTTCTCCTCAAGATGCAGTCCGTAGTTTGGAGTTTTTCCAACTATGGCGGAGGCGAGGCTCGATGGTCCGCCCTCCCTGTTCGTTCTAGCACCAATTACGGAGTTCGCGAAAATAACCGCTGAACTCTCGCTCCATGCTATGTGGTCGCCGAACTTTGGCAGGTTCGCGCCGTAGTAGGGGGTGCAGGTTGATGTGACTTCTATCCCCATCTCGCGGTAGAGATTGAGAACCTCGGCCTGCTTCTCCATGAACTCGTCGTCGCCTATTCCAGCCGGGTTCAGGGTGGTGTAAACAGAGACCTTCGCCCCGGCGTTCACAAAGTCGCGCAGGAACTCGATTCCGGCCTCGCCTATGTTCTTGTAAGAGACTCCCGCTACTTGGGCGCTCTTTATCGGGATGAGCCTGTCGGCGCCGTAGATATCCCCGAGGGCGACGAGTATCTCCATCGCCTTCTGGAGAGCGTAGCCGTACTCCCCGGCCAGAACCAGCTCCTCTTCCTTCGTCAGGTACATACAACCACCATCCCAAGTTCGTCCGGGAGAATATAAAGGCCACCCCGAAAGATTTATAAACCTCCCCCGGACACTAAAAAACGGGTTGAGCAGCGGGGTGGGGCAGCTAGGAGTGCCCGCCGGGCTCATAACCCGGAGGTCGGAGGTTCAAATCCTCCCCCCGCTACCAGCTGTTTTTGAGCCTTATAACACGCCCTTCTCTTCGAGTTCCTTCGCGAGGAGTGCGACCGTTAATATGCCCTCAAAGACGCTTCTGAAGTTTGGATTTTCTCCAAACTGGGCAAAGAGCGTCCCGAAGTTCTCGTGCCACGCGTCGACCTGCTTCCTCCCCCTTCCTGTTATGATGTAGACGACCCAGCCCTTTTCCTCAAGGCGCTCCACGAGCTTCCAAGCGGAGCCCATGTCGTTCTCGGCAACTTCAATCCCGAACTTTTCCCTAACCTTTTCCAGCAGTTCCTCCATTGGAAACACCTCACAGCATCATTTTCAGGGCAACGAGGACGAGTATAACGGCAAAGGCCTTCCTCAAAATTACCGGATTGAGCCTGTGAACGGCCATCGCACCAGCTCTCGCTCCGACGATGAGGCCAGGTGCGAGGATGATCGCCGAATAAACGTCAACCTGCCCGAGCCTGTAGTGGGCGAGTGCCCCTGCAAGGGCCGTAAAGAAGAGCGAGAGGCTCGACGTGCCTACGGCGTATCTCATCGGAAGACCTATGTAGGTGTGGAACAGGGGGACGTTGAGGACGCCACCGCTTATACCGAGAAGGCCAGAAGTCAGGCCCGCCAGAACCCCCACGACGGGAACACGCCGGTAGTTCACCTCCCCCACCTCGGGGACGCACTCCCTCTTTTCCTTCGCCATGACGTAGGCGAGATAGATTAGCAGAAGGGCGAAAATCACCTTAAGTAGCCTGTCAGGAAAAAACGTCGAAAGGTAAGCGCCCAGCACGGCGGTTGGTATGGAAAATGCCTCCTTTATGAGAACCACCCGAAATAGAACCGTCCCCTTCCGGAGGTGGGTGTAGGCCGAGGCGAAAGCACTTATTGCTATGCAGGCAAGGCTGGTTCCTATGGCGAGATGAATTGGCTCACCGAGCATCGTCAGGGTCGGGACTATTAAAAAACCACCGCCTATGCCGAAAAGCCCTGCAATGAGCCCGATGACGAGCCCGATGAGGAAGTCGAGGAGGTAGGAGAGCATGGGAAAAGATTGGAAGGGCCTCTTAAAAAACTGACGAAAGCCTTTTTTAGTGTTTGTGAAAACTGAAAATATGAGACCAAAGGTCATCCTCTACTGGTTCCTCGTCAGTCTGGCGTTCACCCTCACCCAGCCGGGGGCAATAGCCTTCGCCAACTGGGACGCTCCCTACGGTTTTTACAAAGACCTCTCCGCCTGGATGTCCTGTGCTGGAGCATTTCTTATCATCGCAACCGCCTACGGGCTAATCGAGTGGAGAAGAGGAAAGCTGAGTCCCCTTCATCCCCTTGGCGCGGGGATTGTAACAACACTCACAATTCTCCTCGGCTACTGGGCGGAAGGCCCAATCAGGGGTCAGATGGGCTATGGAAGTCCAAACATTCTGGTTTTCATTGCAGGGGGCTTTATCGGGCTTTTGCTGGCCTTGATGTTGCTCCCCATAATGATACCCTCTTTCCTCGTGGATGGACTGGGCGGGCTCTACTACCCCTACGACAAGCCCCTTATCGTTGCGTGGCTTATCTCGCTGGCGGTTTCGGCGATACTCCTAGGTATATACATCAAAATCAGAAGAAAAGGGGCTACGGAACCGGGTAGCCCAGCCCCTTGAGAACCATTCTCACAGCTAAAAAGGCCAGAACTATGGCGAAGGCCTTGCCGAGGGAAGAAGCCTTAGTCCTCTTCGCTATCTTAGCACCGAGCTGGGCGCCGATTATCAACCCGGGAACGAGGAGGAGAAGCCACTCAACTTCGACGTTGCCCATCATGTAGTGCTTCAAAGCCCCGCTCGTTGCCGTGAAAACGATGGCAAAGCTTGAAGTTGCCACCGCGTAGTGTATCGGAAAACCGATGGCTGTAAGGAAGGGCACGTTTATGGCACCACCGCCTATGCCGAGCAGACCGCTGGCGATTCCGGCTATGAAGCCGCCAACCGGGATGAGCCTGTAGTCGAGCTTCACATCTTCAAGCCTGACCTCGTGCGGCTCGGCGCTTTTCTTCCTGTAAATCTTTATCGAGACGAGGAAGAGCACAACACCGAAGATGACCTTGAGCTGGGCGGAGCTTATGTAGCTCGTTGACCATGCTCCTATGTATGCACCCGGAACGGCCGTTGAGGCCAACAGAAGACCGGCTTTGTAGTGGATTCTGCGCTGCCTGTGATACGCTATGGCCGAGCTTAGCGACGTGAAAACCACAGCTGCACTCGAAGTTCCAACGGCATGATGTATCTCAACTCCGAGGAAGTTGAGGGTAGGCACTATAAGAAAACCCCCTCCGAGCCCGAACATTGCAGCGAGGAGCCCTATGAAGACCCCAATCGCAAAGTAGCCGGCGTATTTGAGCAGGTATTTGAGCAAACGACCACCTCCGCTTTCCCCAAATTGAATGAACCGAGAGGCTAAAGCTCAAAGGCGATAGCCTCGATGAGCTTTATCAGCGTCTTAAGGTCGCCGAGATGAAGCATCTCGACCTCGCTGTGGAGGTATTTAATGGGCACGCTCAAAGCGAGAACCTCGCTCTTGTGCTGGAAGACCGATGCGTCGGTTCCACCGCCTGTAACGCCAACCTGAAGAGGGATTTCGTTCCTTTGAGCGATTTCAGCGACCTTCCTTGCGAGAGCTCTGGTGTAGATGGCGGAGCTGTCGACGGCCCTTATGACCGCTCCCCCGCCAAGCTTAACGTCGCCGGTCAAATCTCCACAGCAGGCGAAGGAGTCTATTGCGAACGCGTACTTGGGCGAGTACCTCTCCGCCAAAAAGCGCGCGCCCTTGAGGCCTATCTCCTCCTGAACGGTGAAGGCAAACATCCACCTCCCATCGAGGTCGTGGTCGACGAGATCTTTGATTGCCTCAACGAGCGCCACAACGCCAAAGCGGTCATCCAGCGAGCGGGTCGAGACGTAACGGCCGTTCAGAACCGCGAAGTGCTTCTTGAAGACCGCGTAGTCGAGAACCTTAACGCCGAGCTTTTCCGCCTCTTCCCTGCTCTCCGCGCCTATATCAATGACAAGCTTGCTCCACGGAACCGTGTCGAACTTCCGCTCAAGGTTAAGGTGAACGGGCAGGACGCCGATAACACCGTCGAGCTTCCCGTTCTCGGTGACAACGTCTAAATGCCTCCCGTACAGAAGCCTGTCGTCTATTCCTCCGATTTTCCTGAAGGTCAGCTTCCCATCCTGCCGGATTCCGGTAATCAAAAGCCCGATCTCATCCATGTGGGCCATGAAGATTCCCTTAAGTTCGCCCTCGCCGAGCTCGACGAGGAGGTTTCCGATGGCGTCAATTGTGTAATCCGCGTAGGGTTCCACCCACTCGGCTATCTTTTCCCTGACCTTCTCCTCGTAGCCGGAAATTCCGGGGACGGAGGTCATCTCCCTGAGTTCTCCGATAAGCATCTCAACGCACCTCACAGCATCTTAACCTCTTCCGGCGGGCGGATTTTGAGAACCTCGCGGTTCACGAGGTCTTTTGGAACTTCACCACGCAGAACCGCGAGGAGGTTCTTCACTGCCTGGAATCCCATGTCCTCCATTGCTTCCCTCGAAAGACCGGCGTAGTGAGGCGTTAAGACCGTTTCCCATTCGTATTTAAAGAGCTCGTGCTCCTGAACTGGCTCCTTCTCGAAGACATCGGTGGCGTAGCCCTTAAGCTTGCCCTCTTCAAGGGCCTTAACGACCGCTTTCTCATCAACCAGCGTTCCGCGCCCTATGTTCACCAGGTACTTGCCCTCAAGGAGCTTTATCCTCTCCTCGTTGATTATGTGGTAGGTCTCGGGCGTTGCGGGAAGCGCTAAAATAACTATATCACTCTCCCTCAGGACGTCCTCCAACGGTTTGTAAACTGCACCAACTTCCCTCTCGATATCCTCTTTCCGTGAGCGCGACCAGTAGAGTATCTCCGTCCCCATCGTCTTCATTCTCCTCGCTATTGCCTTCCCTATTGCCCCCATGCCGAGGATACCAACTTTCTTGCCGTAGACAGTCTCAATTTCTTTAAACCCGCCCCACACGGTCTTGTGTGAGTCCCACTTTCCCGAACGGATGAACCTGTCCGTGTAGGCTATCTTCCTGAGGAGCGCTATAGTTAAGCCAACGGCGAACTCGGCAACGGCCTCGCTGAGCCAGCCGGAGACCTTGGTAACGTAAATCCCGCGCCTCGTGGCCTCTTCAACGTCAACGTGGTCGTAGCCAGCTGAGTGACAGCTTATCACCTTTAGCTTTTTCGCCCTCTCGATGACCTCCTTTGGAAAGGGGTTTAAGGGAGAAACTATCACGCCATCAAATTCACCAATCCTCTCCTTGAGCTCTTCAACGCTCGGGTACAGAATGAACTCGACGTCAGCGTACTTCTTGAGTTCCTCAAGGGGTTTGCTCTTCATCTTGAATAGAACAGCCACCTTCGGCCTCATGTTATCACCTTAAGATGAATATCGAAACGGAGCTAATAAGTTTTTTGGAAACCGGGAAAACTTAAAAAGCACCTCGGGGGTTTCCCTTTAGGTGGTGTCAATGGGCAGGGTTAAGAGAGAACGGTGGAGCAAGGAGTTCAGCGAGTGGTACAACGAGATTATAGAGACGGCCGGGATACAAGATAAGCGCTACCCGGTTAAGGGAATGAACATATGGCTCCCCTACGGCCTTAAAATCATGCGAAACATAGAGAAGTTCATCCACGAGGAGATGGAGAGAACCGGCCACGACGAGGTTCTCTTCCCGGCTTTAATCCCAGAAACCGAGTTCCAGAAGGAGGCCGAGCACATAAAGGGCTTCGAGGACGAGGTTTACTGGGTTACCCATGCCGGTTTAGACCCGCTCGATATAAGGCTCATCCTCAGGCCGACGAGCGAGACCGCTATGTACTCCATGTTCTCCCTCTGGATACGGTCGCACGCGGATTTGCCCTTCAAGATATACCAGATAGTCAACGTTTACAGGTACGAGACCAAGCACACGAGACCGCTCATCCGCGTCAGGGAGATAAGCAGGTTTTTCGAGGCCCACACTGCCCACGACAGCTATGAGGACGCTGAGAGGCAGATAAGGGAAGACCTTGAGATATTCGACAGGCTCGCAAAGTTCCTAGCCCTGCCCTACATAGTCTCAAAGAGACCCGAGTGGGACAAGTTCCCGGGGGCTTACTACTCTCTCGGAGCAGAGGTCATGATGCCCGACGGAAGGACGCTCCAGATAGGGACGATGCACAACTACCGCCAGAACTTTGCCAAAGCCTACAACATCCAGTACGAGACAGAGACGGGAGACCATGAATACGTCCACCAGACGACCTTCGGAATGAGCGAGAGGCTTTTGGCGGCGGTCATAGCCATACACGGCGATGACAACGGTCTCGTCCTGCCCCCGACGATAGCACCGATACAGGTGGTAATCGTCCCCATCCCGAAGAAGGATGCAAAAGTCGACGTCTTCGCCTACGCGAGGGAGATAGCGGAAGAACTCAGAAACGCCGGAATCCGCGTCCACGTCGACGAGAGGGACATAAGACCGGGCAGGAAGTACTACGACTGGGAGCTGAAGGGAGTTCCGGTGAGAATAGAGGTCGGCCCGAGGGACGTTGAGGGCGGAAAGGCCGTCATAGCGAGGCGCGATACCCTCACAAAGGAGGTCGTTGAGAGGGATGAGCTCGTCGAGGCAGTCAGGAAAACCTTCGACGAGATAATGGAAAACCTCTATAACAGGGCGAAGGAGTTCCTCGAAAGGCACATCAAGCGCGTTGATACGATAGAGGAGGCAAAAGAGGTCTTCGAGGACAGGCGTGGGGTAGTGGAGATTCCCTGGTGTGGAGAGGAAGAATGTGGTCTGAAGATGGAGGAAGAGCTCGACGCCAAGATGCTCGGTGTTCCCTACCCGCTTGAGACCGCCAAGGCACCGGAAGGGAAGAAGTGCCCCGTTTGTGGAAGGGAGGCGAAGTTCATAGCGAGGTTCGCGAGGACTTACTGATTTCTCTTTCCCTTTTGGGTAATTTACTCCAGAGTAAATTACTTACGGGTAAACTACAGCCCGGGAGGCCCTCCCATGATACTCGGAATCCACGACGGCCATGATGCAGGAGCCGTTCTCATAAGCGAAGAGAATATTTTTGCAGTTAACGAGGAGCGCCTAAACAGAATCAAGAAGTACCGTGGTTTTCCAGAGCTCAGCGTAAGGAAAGTTCTTGAGATGGCCAAAGTGAAGCCGGAAGACGTTGAAGTCATAGCCGTTGCCGGGATTTTCAGGAAGCTCTCCCGCCTGAGGGAGCTTGAGGCCAACCTTAAGAGCCTCTTCGGGCCGGAGTTTAAGAGGAAGGTTCTCTTCGTGGAGCACCATTTAGCTCACTCCGCCTCTGCCTACTATACGAGTGGCTGGAGGGATGCCCTCGCTGTGAGCATTGACGCCGCCGGCGACGGCCTGAGCTCCTCCATCTACGTGGCCAGAGACGGGGAGATGATAAGGATAGCCCAGAGCACCTACGTTGACTCCCTCGGCGACTTCTACGCCTCCGTTACCGAGCTTTTAGGATTCAGACCGATGAGGCACGAGGGCAAGGTCATGAGCTTGGCCGCCTACGGAAAACCAGCCTATGATTTGAGCTCGGTAATCGAGCTGAACGGGCTGAGCTTTGAGAACCACCTCGGGGTCATAGGAGTTGAGGCGACGAAAAAGCTGGCGGAGTTCTTCAGGTTTCCGCTGAGGCACTCGAAGGAAATCGCACTTAGGCTGAAGAAGGGCGAACTCGACGGAAAGCTCCAGAGGAAGGCGATAGAGATAGCCTCCAGTGCGCAGGCCCACCTTGAGAAGCTGGTTGAAGAGCTGGGCCTGAAACTTAGGGAGAAGGGTCCGAGACTGGCCTACGCTGGTGGAGTGGCTCAGAACGTCAAGGCAAACGCAATCTTAAGGCACGTTTTCGGGGACGACAACCTCTGGGTATTTCCGGCCATGGACGACGGCGGGTTAGCCTTCGGGGCCGGAATCTTCGTTAAGGCCCAGATGGAGAGGCTCGACGGTAGGTGGGGGCCCTTCAAGCTTGAGCACGTCTACCTTGGGCCAGAATACGGGCAGGATTACGTGGAGGACTTTCTGAGAAAGGAGGGCCTTGAGTACGAGGAGGTTGACGTTTCGTCCTTCGTCGCCGATGTCCTCGTTGAGGGAAAGCTGGTTGGCCTCTTCCAGGGGGGGATGGAGTTCGGGCCGAGAGCCTTAGGAAACCGCTCGATTTTAGCCGACCCGAGAGATGAGAGCGTTAAGAAAAGGCTTAACGTTGCCCTGAAGAGGGACGTCTTCCAGCCCTTCGCACCCTCACTCCTCTGGGAGAAGGCCGATGAATACCTTGCGGACTTAAACGGGACGCCCAACGAGTTCATGACGATGAGCTATAAGGCAGACGAGGAGTTCAGGGAGCTCGCCCCTGCGGTGGTTCACGTCGATGGAACGACGAGGCCTCAGGCAGTTAGGAAAGAGGTTAACGAATCATACTATTCTGTAATTAAAGAATTCCATAAAAAGACAGGACTTGGAGCTGTTCTGAACACCAGCTTTAACATGCACGGCGAGCCGATAGTCTGCTCCCCTGAGGACGCGCTGAGAACCTTCAGGAAAGCTGGGCTTGACGTCCTGCTCTTCGGCAACTACGTCGTATCTCGCTGAGAGCCCCTGTTACGGGATTTCGGACTTTCTTATTTCCCTTTTCAGAAAATAAGCCCATATCAGAGTTCTGGAAGTCTTTAGTAACCTCCCGTAACTGTTTAACAGGATGATATATTGATGGCAAAAATCGTAACGAAATTTTTTCAGGATTTTGAAGAATGGCCTCTCAGCCTTTCTCAAGGCCGGACCCCTATTCAAATTGGACTTTTTGGCTTAAAAACGAGTTTAAATAGCCAAATCCATATTTGCATCCCATAGCTTGCCCCGGAAGTCTCATGCCCATCCTTATCCATGCCAGTGTATTGGGTGATAAAACGGGAGCTTCCTGTGAAAAAGATGCCTATGGCCCGCGAATTGGGGGCTTTTGAGGGCTTTTTGAAGTAACCTCCGGAGAAAGGCTTATAAGATTCAAGCCCTCTCATTCTTTTGTTGGGCGAATACTCGAAAAAACCGCCCTGTTGCAATAAGACTCTTGGAGAATTGAAACAGTTCAGGGGGGTAGCAGACCCAGAGGCCGTTATCGGTTGCAATAAGACTCTTGGAGAATTGAAACGAATTTCCTTCATCTTCATCCCCTCCTTTTCAATTCTGGTTGCAATAAGACTCTTGGAGAATTGAAACGACGCTCCTTCAAGGTTTCACCCATTCCCGTCATGTTCGTTGCAATAAGACTCTTGGAGAATTGAAACCGGCCATGACCGCACCCACGAGCCAATAAAACACGTTGCAATAAGACTCTTGGAGAATTGAAACAAAGGTGGTTGGAAATTGATCTCTGTTCGTGAGGACAGTTGCAATAAGACTCTTGGAGAATTGAAACCGTGATGATTATCCACTGAACCGGCTCGTCGTTCTGAGTTGCAATAAGACTCTTGGAGAATTGAAACCTACGAGGACTTTCATACCTTCTCCCCTCCGCAGTTTGTTGCAATAAGACTCTTGGAGAATTGAAACTGATATCTTCATGGGCGGCTGGCGCTCCACGCTCCCACGTTGCAATAAGACTCTTGGAGAATTGAAACTCATCAGGGACTTCATAGAGATTACTGAGGCAGGAGCGTTGCAATAAGACTCTTGGAGAATTGAAACCCTCCCTTTTTTTGCCCGCCAATCCACCGCCCGCCTTGTTGCAATAAGACTCTTGGAGAATTGAAACTTGTGGGCTTGATGATAATTACCTCCTTCAACTCCTCGGTTGCAATAAGACTCTTGGAGAATTGAAACTTGCTTAGCCCGAAGACCTCACGGGCCACGTCCTCGTGTTGCAATAAGACTCTTGGAGAATTGAAACTTGTTTCTTCCAATCACTCCACCTCCGCGAACGTGTGTTGCAATAAGACTCTTGGAGAATTGAAACTGGCGGGACTTCTCGGGGAAGAAGCTCGCTGAGACGAGTTGCAATAAGACTCTTGGAGAATTGAAACAGGCGAGAGGATTTCCTCGCTTTCCTCACTCATTGCGGTTGCAATAAGACTCTTGGAGAATTGAAACGCAACTTTCCCGGCGGCCCTACCAACATTCCATGCCCGTTGCAATAAGACTCTTGGAGAATTGAAACTCGAAAATGAAGAACAGAAAATTAAGAAGCCTTGGTTAGTTGCAATAAGACTCTTGGAGAATTGAAACGCCACCTGTCGCAGAGAAGGTAGAGCTTGCTACCTCCTGTTGCAATAAGACTCTTGGAGAATTGAAACATAACCCCTATACGTTGGCTCGACATCATAAGCGTCGTTGCAATAAGACTCTTGGAGAATTGAAACTGAACTCATAGATGTGGCGGGTGAAGCCATTGGCAAGTTGCAATAAGACTCTTGGAGAATTGAAACTACGCTTATGAGGGCTTCATAAGGGACGTTCTAATCGGGTTGCAATAAGACTCTTGGAGAATTGAAACTAGACTGCATCTACTATGAGGAACACGCTTAACAGGAGTTGCAATAAGACTCTTGGAGAATTGAAACAAGGCCTACCCGAATAGGGGAAATAGAGGGTGAGGGGCGTTGCAATAAGACTCTTGGAGAATTGAAACGTGAGGCTTCCGCCATAGCGCCCTGGAAGGCTTGCGGTGTTGCAATAAGACTCTTGGAGAATTGAAACTGAGCTCCCTACGACGGGTTATCGTCTCGGGCGTTAGGTTGCAATAAGACTCTTGGAGAATTGAAACTTGCAGAGCTTGCAAAGCTGTTCACAACTCCAGCCGTTGCAATAAGACTCTTGGAGAATTGAAACTAATCGAGAAAGTTACCTTGAACTTAGGCAGTACAGCGTTGCAATAAGACTCTTGGAGAATTGAAACGCTGCTCAGCATCTGAGCTGTTGAAATAAACGCTGAAAGTTGCAATAAGACTCTTGGAGAATTGAAACCGTTGCTGTCTGCGACCATTTCGTTGTATCTCTTTACGAGTTGCAATAAGACTCTTGGAGAATTGAAACCCATCCCATCCTCGCCCCACTCTGTCCGGTAGCGTATGTTGCAATAAGACTCTTGGAGAATTGAAACTATCTCAATCCCCCTCAGAATATAATGTATGGTATGCTGGTTGCAATAAGACTCTTGGAGAATTGAAACGAGAACGGCACGGTTCAGCTGTTTGCTAACGAAACTGTTGCAATAAGACTCTTGGAGAATTGAAACGAATAAGTGAAGAAATGAAACGCTCTACATAGCTTGTCGTTGCAATAAGACTCTTGGAGAATTGAAACCGTGATGTATTCGCTTGTGAGCTTTTCGTGAGAAAGCGTTGCAATAAGACTCTTGGAGAATTGAAACTCAAGTCATTCTGAAGCTCCTTCTCCGTCTTATAGACGTTGCAATAAGACTCTTGGAGAATTGAAACGAAGATTGAGGAGACGGACATGGGTGCAATTGACAGCAACGTGTTGCAATAAGACTCTTGGAGAATTGAAACCTGCCCAGTCAGCGATACGGCTCAGGAAGGCCATTTGTTGCAATAAGACTCTTGGAGAATTGAAACAACACTTGTACCCTCGCCTGGTCGAGAAGGGTGGCGAGTTGCAATAAGACTCTTGGAGAATTGAAACTTTTATGGCTTCATTGTAATCCTTTATGCTCATTGACGTTGCAATAAGACTCTTGGAGAATTGAAACGACGCCAAGACCCTCAGGGAGCAAGCACAGAGGGACATGGTTGCAATAAGACTCTTGGAGAATTGAAACAATATATGACTTCATCTGGGCAATCTGGGACGGCTATGTTGCAATAAGACTCTTGGAGAATTGAAACTTCGTCAAGGTTTTTTGGGAGTTTAAAGCTACTACCCTGTTGCAATAAGACTCTTGGAGAATTGAAACTACTTGCTGTTCTTCCTCTTGCTGACCTTGTAGTAAAGTTGCAATAAGACCCTGCAACAAGATTCTAAAAGAATCCAGTCCGCTCTTTCAGGCTTTGATGTCTGTTTCTGCGCTTCAAAGTCCATTTTTTCGGTGAGGTAACGTTATAAACATTGGGGAGAAGCCCCCTCGGTGGTGTTGATGGCGCTGAGCGACAGACTTGAACTGGTCAATCCTTCGGAGATAAGGAGGCTTTTCGACCTCGCCGCGGGTATGGAGAACGTCATCTCACTCGGAATAGGCGAGCCGGACTTCGTCACGCCCGCTCACATAAGGGAGTACGCGAAGGAGGCCCTCGACAAAGGGATGACCCACTACGGCCCGAACGCTGGCCTGCCCATGCTCAGGAGAGCCGTGGCGGAGAAGCTGAGGGAGCAGAACGGCATCGAAGTTGACCCGATGAGCGAGGTCATGATACTCGTCGGGGCCAACCAGGCCTTCCTTATGGGCATGGCAACGTTCCTTAAGGACGGAGAGGAGGTTCTCATCCCGTCCCCGATGTTCGTCAGCTACGCCCCGGCCGTTGTTCTAGCGGGAGGAAAGCCTGTTGAGGTTCCAACCTACGAGGAGAACGACTTCAGGCTGAGCGTTGATGATTTGGAGAAGCACGTCACCGGGAAGACCCGCGCGCTCATCATAAACACGCCCAACAACCCGACTGGAGCGGTTCTCACGAAGAAAGACCTTGAGGAGATAGCGGACTTCGCGGTCGAGCACGACCTGATAGTGCTCAGCGATGAGGTCTACGAGCACTTCGTCTACGATGGCGCTAAGAACCACAGCATAGCCTCCCTCGACGGGATGTTTGAGAGAACCATAACGATAAACGGTTTCTCCAAGACCTTCGCGATGACGGGCTGGCGCCTCGGCTTCGTCGCTGCTCCAGCATGGATCATAGAGAAGATGACCCGCTTCCAGATGTACAACGCCACCTGCCCGGTGACCTTCGTCCAGTACGCTGCTGCGAAAGCCCTCAGAGACCCGAGAAGCTGGGAGGCAGTGGAAGAGATGCGCAGAGAGTACGACAGGAGGAGGAAGCTCGTCTGGAAGCGCTTGAACGAGATGGGCCTGCCAACTGTTAAGCCAAAGGGGGCCTTCTACATCTTCCCGCGCATCAGGGACACAGGTTTGACAGACCACCAGTTCAGCGAGCTGATGCTCAACGAGGCCAGGGTTGCCGTTGTTCCCGGTTCGGCCTTCGGTAAGGCTGGCGAGGGCTACATAAGGATAAGCTACGCCACGGCCTACGAAAAGCTTGAAGAGGCAATGGACAGGATGGAGAAGGTTTTGAGGGAAAAGAGACTAGTCTGATTAAAGTCTCTCAAGCTCAACCTCCCTCACGACCCTTTTCTTTTCGTCGAAGTCTATGACCGCGTAGTAGTTCCTGAAGAGCGGGCCGGGGTTTACGATTACCGTCGGGCCAAGCCTGTCAACGCTTCTCGCCTCGTGGATGTGCCCGGTGACGACGAGCGGTGGCTCTTCCCTCTCGATGAACTCCCTGAGTGCCGAACTGCCGACGTGAAGGCCGGAGTGAACCCTGTCAGCCTTCGTGTCTTTTGGGGGAACGTGGGAGAGTATTATATCCCCCTCCCTGTAGTTGCTCTCAAGGATTCTCGCTATCTCCTCCTCGCTCAGCTCCCAGACTGTGCTGAAGGGCGTAACGTTCGAGCCACCGATGCCGACGAAGCCAACCCCACCGACCTCGACCCTCCTGTCGTGTATCCCCACCCCGAGCCCCTCTAGGAAGGCCGGGACGTCCCTGCCGTCGCAGTTGCCGTGGACGGCCAGAAGGGGCTTTCCAAGGGAGAGAAGCTGTTCAAGGACTTTTCTTGCTGTCTCTGCCCCAGAGAAGTTCGTTATATCGCCGGCGATTAGGAGAACGTCAAAGGATTGCTCCCCGAGCTTCTCGACGAGCCTGCGAACAGGCCCGGCCCTTCCGTGGATGTCCGTGATGGCCACTATCCTCATTCTCATCACCCCACTCTGAGAGGGAGGGCCAGTTTAAGGGCCTTTCTTCGACGATTGGCTAAATCTGTTTAAGCGTTCACCGTAAACCTTATAAGGTTTAGGAGCACCTAATAGTTAGGTGGAGCCCATGGAGAGGGTTAAGTCAATACTGAAGAGGCGCCTTGAGGTCGTGAAGAAGAGGAAGGAGCTCCTCACCCTTGAGGAGGCAAGGCTTGTGAGGATGGCGAAGCAGAGGAAGGAGGTCGCCCACAAGCTCTCAAAGGTCAAGAAGGAGAGGTTTGCAGTAATGGCCGAGGAAGCGAGGCTCATAAGGATAATAAAACAGCACCACAGCGCAACCTCGTGAAGGAATAAAAAAGCGTCAGAAGACGCTTATCTTGTCCTCAAGTATCATTTTCTGTATCTTTGTTATGTTGGCCAGCCACTCGTCGGCTATCTCGTAGGCTGGCTTTTCGAGGACGTCTATTGAGTAGTCCTTCTCGGGGATTATCTGGATGCTCGCAACGAGAGGCTCGTCAATGGGCTTGCCTATCTGGCTGAGTATCCTGACGTAGACCTCCTTAACCCCCTCGACCTGCTCGGCTATGTCGTTGGCTATTAGCATCGAGAGGATGTTGTATATCTTTCCGACGTGGGAAACCGGGTTCTTTCCGGCTGCTGCCTCCATACTCATGTGCCTGTTCGGGGTTATGAGCCCATTGACGCGGTTGCCTCTGCCAACGCTACCGTCGTCTCCAGCCTCCGCGCTGGTTCCTGTTACTGTGATGTAGTATATGCCGTTCTTCGGGTCGTCGGCGGTGTTTACGTAAACCTTCGTCGGCCTCTCGGTGTGTGCCTCCACGATTTCCCAGGCTGCGTCGTGAATGGCCTCTTTAACCGCCATGTAGTCATCGGGGTTGTCCACCTCGCTGTCAACTATGGCGGCAGCGATAGTGAGGTCTATCTCGTCGCCCTTCCTGAGGCCCATGACCTTTATGTCCTCACCAACTGCCGGCCACTCCTTCTTGAACTTCTCGCTGTTGAGAAGCTTTTCCGTCTCAAGGACTATCCGCTCGGTCTCGCTGAGCGGTGCGTAGCCGACGCCGAAGCTCGTGTCGTTCGCGAGCGGAATCGGGTTCTCTCTGGCCTTGTTAAAGACCCCAACGAGGTCAACGCTTCCCTGGCCTATGCGGGAGTCTATGACGACGTGGTTCTCGATGTCGAGGTGCCTGACGGCCTTCTTGAGGTACTCCTTCGCGGCCTTTATGGCGACCTCGTGAACCGGGAAGAGCTCCCTGTCAACGAGCTCAACGGCCCTTCCGGAGAGGAGGATGTAGATGGGCTTTATGACCTCCCCACCGCCGAACCTCGGGTAGGCCCTTCCGCCAACGACCTCGACCTGGTCGGTGTTGTGGTGGAGGATGATTCCATAGCGCTTTATGTACTCCCTGCTGAGGGCCCTGCTTACCGCCTCGGCGATGCCATCTGCTATGCTGTCGGGGTGGCCTATTCCCTTCCTTTCAACGAGCTCGACCTTCTGCATCTCGACCGGGGTTCTTACCATTTCCTCAACGACGATGTTCCTTACCTTTTCAGCCATGAGCGTCACCACCTTTCCTTTCAGCAGAACCAGCTCAGTCGGTCATCTTATATAATTTTCGGCATAGGAAAAGCCCACTCTCATTCCTGAGAGTTATTAACATCGAAACCCTTAAAGGCACCGCCAAAAAATTTTCAATGACGGTCCCGCCCGGTGGCCCGGGCCCGGGAGGGGGCTGAGCCGTCGATGAGCGGGTGCGACGATGCCGGGCGGACAGGGCCCGCCCTCCGGACTGCCTGAGACTGCCGGGTGGCAGGCTATGAAGGCCGGGGATCGGCCGGGCCCACACTTTTAAGGTTCTCCTCCAACCCTCAAGCGGTGATAGGTCTTGGAGATAGAGGAGATAGTCGAGGCCATAAGAGCCGAGCTCGATGAAAAGGATTCTCTCAGGGAGGAGGCCCTCAAGCTGACGCGGGAAATCATAAGGCTCAGCGGGGACACGATAAAGGCCCTCCACAGAGGAGAAGTTGAGAAAGCTGAAGAAAGGTTTAGGAACGCCGGGGAGAGGGTGAAGGAACTCAGGGAGAAGCTGAAGGAGCACCCGGACCTCTACTACACCGGCTACGTGCAAAGTGCACACCAGGAGTACGTCGAGTCGGCGCTCTTCTTGAGCTACGTCACAGGCAGGCCGTATCCGACTCCGGATGAACTGGGCGTTCCAAAGGCCGACTACGCCCTCGGGATAGGGGACTTCATCGGAGAGCTGAGGCGCCACTTCCTCCTCCGCCTCCTTGAGAGCGATTTAGATGGGGCCGAGAGGGCATACCGCGAGATGGAGAGAACCTACAACGCCCTGATGACCCTCGAATACCCCAAGGGGCTCGTGAACATCCGGCAGAAGCAGGACCAGGCAAGATACGTCCTTGAGAGAACCCTGGAGGACTTGACGAGGGCTAAGCTGGGAAACGAGCTGGAGGAAATGCTTGAGGGCCTCATGGAGAGACTCAGCTAGGGGACTTCTGGAGATGACAGAGGAGAAGCTGAGACTAATAGCCGAGATACAGAGAAAGCTCGCCGGGAGAGTTGTGGAAAGACCGCTCCCGGTAGGGAAAGTGAAGAGAGTCGGTGCAGTTGACGTCTCCTACAGAGGGGACATGGCCTTTCCAGCCTTCGTTCTCTGCTCATTCCCCGAATGCGAACCGCTGAAGACAAGGACTGCAAAGGTTAAAGTTGGCTACCCCTACGTTCCCACCTTCTTCTTCATCCGCGAGACCGGCCCAATTCTCAGGGTAGTCCTCAGGGAGAAGTTCGACGTCCTCCTTGTTGAGGGACACGGGAAGGCCCATCCCAGGGGATACGGCTTAGCCAGCCATGTTGGGCTGGTTCTCAAAAAGCCCACGATAGGCGTCGCAAAGAGGCCCCTCCGAGGGGTTTCCCGGGAGCTGTACGTGAGGGTGGGAAAAGCTTATGTAAGCGCTGGGCATCTCGTTGACTTGGAGTCAGCAGTAAAAATCGTCGAGTCTTTGGAGGTGAGGGGCTACCCGAGACCGCTGAGGCTCGCAGACAGACTTTCGAGGGTGAGAAGATGAGAAAGATACTCCTACTTATCAGCCTTGCAAAGAGGGGCGCACTCGGAAAGATGACACCGGTAACCGTGAGGGAGCTCGCGGGGGAGCTTGGAACATCCCCACAGACGGTTCTGAGGCTCCTCAGGGAGATGGAAAAGGAAGGCCTCTTGAGGAGGGAAAGCCGGGGAAAGAGGACGCTCGTCGAGGTAACAGCCGAGGGCGCCCGCTTCCTTGAGGAGCTGTGCGAGGAGATAACCGAGGCAATATCCGGGGGTGTGATAATAGGGGAGGTCGTCTCGGGTCTCGGAGAGGGGGCCTACTACGTTAAGCTCTACGCCCCGCTCATAAGGGAATACCTCGGCTTTGATCCCTACCCGGGGACGCTAAACGTCAGGGTTCTCTTCCCAAAGACCGTGTTCGACGCCCTCTGCAACGTCAGGCCGGTGATACTCCCAGGATTTGTCAAAGACGGGAGAACCTTCGGGGACGTCAAGGCCTATAGGGTCAGAATAGATGGCGTTGAAGGGGCGATAGTTATACCTTCAAGGACTGTCCATCCCCCCAAGATAGCTGAGGTAATAGCCCCGATAAACCTCAGGGAGAGGCTCGGCCTTAAGGACGGGGACAGGGTTAGACTGGAGGTCGTTAGGGAATGAACTGGAGGGGAGTCGTTGCAGTAGCCGGCCTCGGCGCCTTTCTGGGCTTCCTTCTCGTGGTTTTCTCCTACGACTCCTTCGAGAACGAGCTCTTCCTTTACGCCATCCCCCTCGGTGCCGTAGCCGGAGCCTTCGCGGGAAGTAGGGTTGAGGAGAAGTTTACCGCATCATCCCTCGCGTTTCTCCTCGGTCTGGCCGTTACACTTACCCTGGGCCTCCTCTGGGGAAGGTGGGGAATCGGGAATGCGAGGTTCTTCTTGGCCTTCGTTACGGTTTTGATGCTGTTAATAAAACCATCCAGCCTGAAGGACGTTGCACTCGTTCCGGCCGACTACACGGGGGGTTTCGCGCTCTCCCTTCTCATCCTGAAGTTCTACGGACCGATACAGGCCGTTGAGGGCGGAATCCACGCCATCGTGGTCTTTTCGGGGATGGCCCTAACGCTGTCCTTCTTCGCCTCGCTGGGCAGGTGGGGCTTTGAGAAGTTTCGCTCCATCGGGAAAGACAACGCTTAAATACGTCCACCGATAACCAAATCCGGTGATTGAAATGGTGATGCGCCTTTCGAAGCTCTACGGCAAGCAGATTTACAACACCAAGGGCTACTACGTTGGCTACGTTGACGAGGTCTTAATTCAGATCGACAGGGGAGAGGGAAAGGTACTGGCCCTCGTCCTGCCCGGAGAAAAGGTGGGCATACCCTATGACAGGGTGACTGCCATAGGCGACATCGTCCTCGTGAGGGCCAAGGAGGATTAGCCCTCCTTTACCTTTAGTGCCTCAAGGAACTTCTCCGTTATCGCCTCCTCCACAAGCCGGAGAAGGGAGTTTTTGTCCTTCGCAAGGGTGAATATTCCAAGTCTTATCCTCGCTCCCCCAGCGCGGGCATGGCCTCCGCCGCTGCCCATTTCACCGAAGGCCTCCCTCATCACCGCCCCTATGTTCACCCTTACGTCCCGGGTTCTCGCGGATATCTCAATGCTGTCGTCAACTATACCGAAGACAAGGACGGTATTTATTCCCTCAAGCCTGAGGAGAAAATCAGCGGCCTCCGCTAATGCGTCTCTGTTTGTTATAAAACCAACGTTGCTTATCACTATGTTTTTGTAAATCCTTCTGTGGAGTATCGCCTTGGCCAGCACCTCGGCGGTTTCGGTGCTTATATCCGGGTGTTCAATCTTATCGAGTAGCTCGTAATCAACCTTACCCGCAAGGTACTCGATGGCCTTAAGGTCAACGTGGCTGAGCTTGGAGAACTTCTTGGTGTCAACGTAGATGCCGTAGAAAAGGGCAGTTGCAAGCAGAGGGGTAACTTCGAGGTTAAGCCCCCTAAGGTACTCAACTATTATTGCGGAGGAGGAGTTAACGTCAGGGCGTATGTCGAGGAAGGCACCCCTCGGTATGTAATCCGAAAGATTCTGAAGAATTTGATGATGATCTATAACCACCTGTATCTTCTCGTAGTCGGACTTCTCAAGGATTGTTATGTTGCCGTTTGGCTGGCAGTCCACAAGGGCTATGAATGGGTAGCGCTTGAGCTCGTATGAACCCCGCGAGACCTTCATGAGCTCGATACCGAGAAGGTTCACAAAGGCCCTGTTTTCGTGGTGGGTTATCTCACCGCCGTAGACTATCTTCGTCTTGAAGCCGAGGGTCTGGGCTATGAGGCCAAGCCCGGCGGCGCTCGCTATTGAGTCTGGATCAGGATTGTCGTGCATCACTATGAGGAGGGAGTCCCCCTTTTCGCGGAGGGCTTTGAGGTGCTTTATGAGTAGGTTGACGTTCTTCCGTTCTCCAATCATCTCGACAGTCCTTATCATAGCCTCCCTGAGGGCCATTCTGGGGGATATTCCATAATCAACCCTCACATCTGACTCGAACTCCTCCAAAAGCTGTCTTCTCAGCTCATCGAGCGTAACACCATCCGGAAGAACAGTGAGTATTGGGACGTCCTTGTTGTTAGTCCGTATAACGTAGATGGTCTTTTTTATTGTGTTGAGGTCAGCAGTCGTTATTATCACAAGATCCACGTTCTCTATGCCCGCTTTGAGAAGTGTGGCAGTGTAGGAGAAGTCACCGTGGACAACACGAAAACCACCTTCTTCGAGGGATTTGGCCCTGAGTTCATCCCTTTCAACGATGGTAACATCGAACTCCCCCTTAAGGGCCTCAGCTATTGAGCGACCTATGATACCGCCACCGAGGATGAGCACCCTCATGAGCACCACCTTGATTTGCACAACAATGTTTAAATATAGGCTCTGATATACCAATATGCGGAATCTTTAGTTGCAGATTTCTCTATTTCGACAGGGATATATATAGCTAATGGTGATGGCGATGCAGCTACCGGACAAGGCCCCCCTCTCAGAAAATGTGGTCATAACCTCAAGGGAGGAACTGGCGAAGCTCGTAAGCGAGGCCCTTTCAAAGGGCAGTGGGGCTTTTCTTAAGGCCTTCGCAAAGGACAGCAGAGGAAAGTACTACCTAACCGTGCTCTTCGATAGGACAAAGGTTCTGGCGGCCGAATGCCTTCTCCTAGACAGCGGGCAGACGCTCATCGGGGCCGATGCCGTTGAACTCTTCAAATCCATTCTTTCAAACCCGATGGTCGTTGATGTCTACGCCCTGGATGAGATAGAACTCAAGATGTCAGTGGCCGAGAACCTCGAAGCATATTCCGAGACACCAAAGGTTCAGCTCTCAGAGCTCTTCGGGGAAAATCTAGAGGTCTCAAAAGTAGCTCCTCCAAAACCTGAAGTGAAGCCCCCCGAGGTGAAACCAAAGCCCGTCGCGCCTGCACCCAAACCGGCCCCTCAACCGGCCCAGCCAGTCCCCAAAAAGCCGGAGGTCATCGTCAACTTTACCGGCGGAACGCTTCCCGAGAGCGCTTTCCAGAAATACGCCGAGAACATAATCAAAGAGTCCCAGAGGATAAAGGGCCTTAGAATATGGAAAATAGAGTTCGACGCTAACGTTGGCGAGGGCGTCGTTTACCTCAACGTCAGGGTCTACGGAACCTCCGAGAGCGGGAACAAGAGGGAGATTGAGATAGCCGAAAAGAGGGTGTTCCACATAGTCAGCAAGCACGCCCCGGTTCTCCTCAGAGAAGCGGAGGTCAAGCCAATCCTCAGGGACATCAGCGTGGTCATAAACGGTCGGGAGGTCAAACCTCAGGAGATAGTGGAAACGGAGAAGAAAAAAGAGGGTAACGTCACGGCCGATGGCAGAATAAGGCTCTCCGTCCTTGAGGATGTATGGCCCTACTTCAGCAACTTTGCAAAAACAGTCGTTCAGGAGATAGAGGAAGCGGGGATAAAGGTAACGAGGGCATACTTTGACGTGAGGGGCAGGAGGGAGTTCGAAGTCAATCTAGCGGTTGCGGTTGAAAGTTCCCTTGACAGACCCTCCGTAGAGAAGATGATAAGGACTATTCTAACCAGACATGCCAGAGAGCTCGGCCGGACGATCGCCCGTTACATCTCCGTCCATAGAATTGATGTTGAGCTCATAGAGATTCAACCAGAGATCAAACCAACAGCTCCGACAGTGACATCCACCAAAGCGGCTGAGATACTTGCCAAGAAGGAACTCCTTGAGAAGGAGGTTGAAAAGCTCCTCAAAGAGGCTGGAATTGAAGAGCTAAGCCACCTGACCGAAACCAAGAAGAGGGAGGCCGAGCAGACCCTCCTCAAGAGCAGGATAGAACCCGCAATAGAGACCCTCAAAAGCAGGGTTCACGCGGAGCTCAAACTGATTCCGAGGGCAACGTTCAAGTGGCTCAAACTCAACCATGAGGTTCAGGGTGGAACCGTTTACGTGGATATGGAAGCGAGCTTCGCGAAGGAGAACGTGGGAGGACTGTTCGGGGCGTACTCGGCCGTCTCAGATGAAAAAATAAAGCAGGACATCAGGGAGACCGTGCTCAGAATCATCAGAGAGGTTTCCAGGGAGTACGGCGTTCCGATAAGTCTCCGCAGACTCAACGTAATCCTTCGCTGACTCTTCTTTTTCAATTTCAGCACTCAAGATCGTCATCATCCCTGCGTCAGCACTGCCGAGATCATCATCAAAGGAAGAAAAAACTCCGCGGTTTAAGTTTTTTTCATATCCTCATCGAAACGCTAAATCGCTAATTTTTTAAGCTTCTCCACCAGTGGACAGCCATGAACACTCTACTCGGTGTAACTCTGGCCCTCATATCGGCCTTTTCCTGGGCCTCCGCAACCATACTCGTCAGGATAGGCCTACGAAACCTTTCGCCTGTAGGGGCCAACATCTTCAGGCTATACATTGCTGGAAGCATATTTCTCCTGACGTTTTATGTAACCGGTAACCTGTCGGCGTTTAAGCTTCCCCCGCGATTGCTGCTCCTTGCCTTCACCTCAGGGGTTTTTGGCTTCGTAATCGGTGACTACTTCTACTTCCATGCCCTCAAGAGGATGGGGGTTTCAAGAACCGTCCCCATAACCTCCACATACCCTCTGTGGACGATACTCTGGGCGGTGCTCTTTCTCGGAAAGCAGGTCAAGCCCCAGGTGGTTATCGGGGCAATCCTAGTTGTGCTCGCCATAATCATCGTCAAGCGCGCCGAGGAAGAAGAGAACACCGACAGGAAGGGTTTTATATTTGCGTTCCTTGCACCAATCTCTTGGAGCGTGGCTATAGTCCTGATGCAGTACCTCACGGCCTACATCCCCAACCTCCAGCTGGCGGGGTTAAGGATGATATTCGGGGCTGTTGGCATCTCCCTCTTCCTTCCGAGGTATGGGCGGGAGGTCATCAGCATGCGGTTTAAGGAAGTCCTATCGCTGACGGGTGCCTCCATTCTCGGTCTCGTCGTGGGACAGTACCTCTTCGTTTACTCCGTTGCACTGGTTGGGGCGCCCATAGCGGCACCCGTCTCGGCGATAAACCCGATAATAGCCTCCCTTCTAGCTGTTCTGCTCCTCAGGGAGAAGCCTAACAGGCGCATCTTCGAGGGCCTTATCCTCGCGGTCGTTGGTGTAATACTTATATCGACGGCTTAAGTTTTTAAGGAAGAGACCTCAGAACAGAATGCCGACAGCGGGGGGACAATCGTCTCCTCGCACGGGCTCGGTCAACCCGCCTCCGCGAGGTATCGGGTTCCGTGAGCGGAGCGTGCTCACGCCGAGCCCACAGGGCCGGGAGCATCCACCCGCGCGAGCGATGAACGCGGGCCTCTGTGCCCGGCCCACACTTCGACGCCCTTCTGAGGAAAGCTTATAATACCCGGAACTGACCAATAACTGGTGGTTATTTATGGTCGTAATTCCCCGGCCCATTGATCCCAGGGAGATACGCAGGATTAGAAAGGAACTCGGCATAACCCAGGAGGAGCTAGCCAGGAAAGCTGGGGTGACCCAGGCTTACATAGCAAAGCTTGAGGCCGGGAAGGTTGACCCGAGGCTCTCCACCCTCAACAGAATCCTGCAGGCCCTCCTCGAATGCAAGCGCGCGAGGCCCAGGGCAAAGGACGTGATGTCCTCACCGGTAATCTCGGTCAAGCCCTACGAGAGCGTGGAGAAGGTAATAAAGCTGATGAACACCCACAACATCTCCCAGATACCGGTGATTTCTGGCAACAAGGTCGTCGGCTCCGTAACGGAAAGAACCCTCGTCAGGAAGAGCCTCGAATACGAGGACATCTACGGCAGGAAGGTAATGGAAATTATGGAGGAGCCCTTCCCGATAGTCAATGAGGAAGAGGACCTTGAGGTCGTCAAATATCTTCTTGAAGAGCATCCCGCGGTTCTCGTTCAGAACAGAGAGGGCAAAATCGTTGGCATAATAACTCGCGTTGACATCTTCAGGACAAAGGGCTGATGGAGAAATTATCCATCAACTTTATATACTCCCACCCGAACCCCACCTGGACAAAACATCCAGGTGGTTGAAGTGAAGTCCCGGGCATTCCTGCTTCTGGTACTCCTGATAGGGGCCGTTGTGGCCTCCGGATGTATGGGCTCGAACTCCGCAAACACCCCGAGCACCACGAAGAGCCCGGAGCAAAGTCTCTCAAAGACCCAGACAGCGTCGCAGGCAACCTACAGATCTCACTACCCCCTTGAAGTCAGGGACTTCGCCAACAGGACTGTAACGATAAAGACCGAGCCCCGGAGAGTCGTCTCTCTGGCACCCAGCATAACAGAGGACCTCTATTACCTCGGCCTCCTCGACAGGGTCGTCGGAATCACTGGCTATGAAGACTGGCCGGAGGAGGCAAAGAAAATAGAGTCCGTCGGTGGTTACGGTGCCTACGCCAACCTTGAGGTCATAGCGAGCCTGAAGCCCGACCTAATCTTAGCTGACAGCGCGGTCTTTTACAAGGAGGGCTTCCTCGAAAACCTCGAAAAGATAGCACCGGTGGTAATCATTGACCCGAAAGGCATTGATGAGATACCGAGGGCGATAGAACTTCTCGGGAAGGTCTTTGGAAGGGAGGAAAAGGCCAAGGAAGTCATTGAAGAGTTCAACGCTAAGGTTAATGCACTCCGCGAGGCCACCTCCGGAAAGGAGAGGCCGAAGGTCTTCTACGTCGTCTGGCACGACCCCCTCACAACGGCCGGCGGGGACACCTTCATAAACGATGTAATCTTCCTCGCCGGAGGAGTCAACGTTTTCAATGACACTAAGGGCTGGCCTCAGGTGAGCAGGGAGGAAGTCCTAGCCAGAAACCCCGACGTTATAGTTCTGACCCCGCACTGCGGTCTCGGGCTTGAGGATGCCTACAGGCTCTTCGCCGGCACGAAGGCCGTTAAAACCGGCCACGTTTACCTCATCGAAAACGAGAACGACCTGATTCACCCCAGCCCCCGCATAGTGAGGGGAATTGAAGCTATGGCAAAGCTCCTGCATCCTGAGGCCTTCAAAACCAGGTACCCGCTAACGATAAGGGACATGATGAACAGAACTGTAACAATAAAGGCTGAACCCCAGAGGGTTGTTTCCCTGGCACCGAGCATAACCGAGACGGTCTTTTACCTTGGAGCGGGAGATAAGCTCGTTGGCGTGACCAAGTGGGCCGACTGGCCACCGGCGGTGAAGAACATAACCAGGGTCGGTGGTTACGGTGCCTACGCCAACCTTGAGGTCATAGCGAGCTTAAAGCCCGACCTGATTTTAGCTGATAACGCCGTTCTCTACAAGAAGGGCTTCCTCGAAAACCTCGAAAAGATAGCACCGGTGGTAATACTCAACCCGAAGGGCATCGATGAGGTATACACCCAGGTCGAGCTCCTCGGAAAGGTTCTCAACAGGGAGGAGCAAGCACTACTCGTGACGGCAGAGATGAAGGCCAGAATAGGCTCCATTCAGGGAGCGGTCTCAAACCTTACCAGGCCCAAGGTTATGTACCTGATAAGCACCTACAACGGCTACTGGATAGCAGGGAAGGACACCTTTGCAGACGACCTCATAAAGCTCGCCGGGGGAGAGAACGCCTTCGAGGACGTGACCGGCTGGAAGGCGGTGAGCGCGGAGGAAATAGTGGCCAGAAACCCGGATGTCGTGGTAATAGCATCGGCCTACGTCAGCCCGGACATCTTCTGCTCGGGCCCGCTCTCAACGATAAAGGCCTCGAAGGAGGGCAAAGTGTACACCGTCAGCGACCCCAACGTCTTCCAGAGGCCCAGTCCAAGGGTTGTTCTAGCTCTTGAGGAACTTGCGAAGCTCCTCCACCCGGAGGCCTTCAAATTCACGCCACCGGCCCTTGCCTGCCAGACGAACTCAACCGCCAACGCAACGGGATGATTTTTAAGCCATCCCCCTTTCTATTTTCGGGTGCCCGTTATGGAGAGGAAAACAGTTTATCGGGTTCTACTGCTCATCGTCCTGTTGCTGGCGGTCGTTTACACGTTCGGCGTCATAGGGGTCGTCCCCTTCCGCTGGAGCGAGTACATAACCATCTTCATGGTGCTCCTCTTCATCGCCCTCCGCTTCAGTAAAGGTCCTCAAGCCTAGACGTCGAGAGGTATAGGAAGAGGAGCGTTAACATCAGGAGCACCAGCAGGGAATAAACGGGGTTGACGACGTCGTAGTAGTGGAGCATGGAAAAGCGCAGGCCCTCGACGGAATACGTCATGGGGGTTGCGAGGCCAACTGCCAGAAACCAGTGGGGGAAGAGGAGGAGCGAAACTATTGCCCCGCTGGTGAACATCATCGGGAGCCTCAGGAGGTTCAGCCAGGTCATTGCGTTTATCGGGTTCTCGACGACGAGGGCTATGTAGAGACCGATGCCTGAGAAGCACATGGCCGAGAGGATCAGGAAGAGGACGAGCAACCAGGGGTTCCAGATTCCGTAGACCATGAAGGGCCTCAGGAAGATAAGGCTCGTGAAGCCAACGAAGAGACCAAAGACCGAACCGACGAGAACCTTGGCGAGGACTATCTCAAGGTAGCCAACCGGCGCCACGAGGAGCCTTTCAAAGGTTCTCAACCTCCTCTCGAAGATAACCGAAGAGGAGACAAAGGAAGTGGTGCCGAAGAGCACCGAGATGCTGAGCAGACCGGGGGCGAGGTGGTCAACGTCGCCGAAGCGTATCGCAAAGGCCAGCGTGAAGACGAGGGGGAACACTATCCCCCAGCTTATTGAACCGGGCTTTAGGACGTATTCCCTGAGCTCCTTCTCGGCCATTGCAAGGATTTTCACAGGGGACACCCCCCGCAGGGACAGCCACCTTCAGTCAGTTCGACGAAAACGTCCTCAATGCTCGGCAACTCGGTGCAGATGTGTTCTATCCTGAATCCCAGCTCGGCCTTGAGGGAAAAGAGGAACTCTATGAACTCATCCGGGTTCTCAACTTCGAGGACGAGGTTGCCCTCTTCAAACGTGGGCTTGTAGGGCTCCAGTCTCTTTAACAATGCTGACGTTATGGGCTCAACGGAGAGACGAACAATTACTCCCCTTCCGACAAGCTTTTTCAGCTCGTTGCGCTTCCCCTCAGCGATTATCTTTCCTTCGCGTATTATGGCTATCCTCTGCGGAATGGTCTCTGCCTCAAGCATGTTGTGGGTTGTCAGGAAGACCGTCATGCCCCTCTTGTTGAGGAGACGTATTAAACCTCTCACGGCCTTCGCAGAGTTTACGTCCAATGCCGTTGTCGGCTCGTCGAGGAAGAGCACCTCGGGCTCGTGTATCAGGGCGGAAGCTATGGTAACCCTCCTCTTGAAGCCCGAGCTCAGCTTCCCGAACTTCGTGTCGGCTGGAAGGTCAAACTCCCTTATCAGCTCGGCGACCCTCTCCCTGGGGGCGTCGTAGAGCTTGGCCATAAAGAGCAGATTTTCTCTAACGGTGAGCTCCTCGTAGAGGTTCGATATGTCCGGAACGAGACCTATTGAGCGCCTGACAGCCAGCCTCTCCGTTTTCACGTTGTAGCCGTTCACGTAGGCCTCGCCGGAGGTTATGGAGGTTAGGGTCGTCAGCATCCTGACGGTTGTTGTCTTCCCTGCACCGTTCGGCCCGAGGAGGGCGTAAGCCTCCCCCCTCTTAACCCTGAACGATATCCCCCTTACAGCCTCAACGTTTCCGTACCTCTTCACAAGGTTCTCGGCGACTATCGCTTCCTCCATAGCAGTGCCCCCAAGAGGAATACCCCAACCAGCAGGCCGGCCAGGATGTAGGGGTTTACGCCGGCTTTCCGGGATTCAACCGTGCTCGACGTTTCGGCTCTAGCGTTCCCGAGAGACCACGCCACTATCACGCTGTAGCAGTTCTGGACGTCGTGGGAGCCGTACTCGGTCAGGAAGTAGCCCCTGGGTGAGAAGGCCACATGGTAGGCGGTGCCGTTGAAGCGCTGGAACCACACCACGCTCCCGTTCTGGCCTATCAGCTCGGCCTCATTGGCGAAGGAGACTGCCGTGTAGTTGTCCTTGGTCGCGACGTCGTAGGCGTAGCCTATGAGGGGAACCGAGTAGATTAACTTCCCGTTTAGCGAAAACAGGGTGACGTTGCCGAAGCTTCCGGCAACGGCTACGGCCTTACCGTCCGAATCAACGGCCCTGGCGTAGCCGTTGAAGTGCCTCCTCCACAGCTCCTTTCCGGTGTTTGTAAAGACCACGAGCTCGCTCCACTCCTCTGACTTTGGCACCACGAGCGCTATAATCCTCTCCCCGGCAACCACAATCTTCCTCACCGCCGAACCGGGGGAACTGCTCCAGAGGGGCTTTCCGTCGAGAGAAAAGGCCCAAATCCCGGAATCGGAGCCAGCGTAGAGGGCTCCTCCGGAGATTACCGCACTCCATGTATAGTTGCCGACCTTCCTCTCCCAGTTGAGCTTTCCGTCCCTGAACAGATAGATGTATCCCGAGGCATCGCCCGCAACAGCGACGGAGCCGTTGTCGCTAACAGAGACCGTAACAACGGCATTTCTCAGCCTGTGCTCCCAGATCGGGCTCTTGGAGTCCTTGAAGGCCTGAACCCAGCTACCCTCCGTGCCTATAACAAGGACGTTGTTTTCCGAGAGGGCTGTGGAGTACGCTATTCCCCTCGTCGGGGCCTTGAGGATAAGCTTACCGTCGGGACTCAGCAGTTCGGCGTAGTAACCAAAGGCCAGCCCTATGTAACCCTCAGAGTTGATGGCCATTGAAAAGACTGCACATGTATCGGAATAGCTCCAGACCTCTGAAGGTGCGGCGTAAACGGGAAGGGCAAGTAAGAGTATCATGATGAGAACGAAGAGAGACCTCATTTCACCACCGGATAAGGTTTGGAGAAGCCCTTAAATCTCTATTGGTTGAAAAGGGGAAAGAGTCAGCCACGAAGGGCATCGTAGGGGAAGTTAACCTTCTCAACGAAGGCCCTGCCTCCCTTGCCCTCGATGAAGACCATAGCCATAGGGTAGTTTATCCTAACCTCAGTCCCGTCCTCCTTTCTGGTGTTCACTGGGGGAAGGATGTACGTCCAGTTGCCCAGATACTTCTCGGGAGGGATGCCCACGATGGAAAGCGTTGTGTTCACCGGGAGGGGAACCAGACGGTAACTCATCCCGAAGGCCTCAACGCTTGGGACTCCCGCACCGATGAGCCTCACGAGGTAACCCTTCTCAGTCCTCTCAACCTCAAAGTTCAGGTTCATGCCGAGGCTCATCTTCGGTTTTCCCCTGTACTCGACCTCAACCGAGACGTAACTGCCGTTCTTGAGAATAGCAGTGAGGGGGAGCATCCTCCAGCCGGAGTCCAGCGGGGGCGAGAACCTATCAGAGGGTATGACGTAAACGCCCTCACCGAGCGGAAAAGCTGGAGTGAGGTTGACGACGTCTTCCGAGACCCTGAGAAGGATTAAAGGGGTCTCGCTCCCCGAGCTGACGGTCTTTTTGGTTCCGATGAGAAAGAGGCTCACGTTGACCTCAAGGTTGAGGGCAGTCCAGTTCTGGATGACTGAGATGTTTGGAGTTTCTTTCACCCGGAGCGAGAACGGGACGGGTTCCTTGGAAAAGCCCATCCTGACGCACCCGACACCGGCGACCGTAGCTAAAAGCAGGAGTAACACAAGCACCACTGCCTGCGTTCTCATGGTTAAAACACCGAAGGGTTTTAGGAGAAAAGGAAATTTAAAGGTTTTGGGCCTCACATGCCCCCGCTGACTGCCAACTCGATTATCCTCCTTATCTCAACGAGGAACTCCATCGGAATGTCCTTCAGCATCGGCTCAAGGAAGCCCTTGACTATTAGCTGGGTCGCCTTCTCCTCGTCGAGTCCACGGCTCATAAGATAGAAGAGCTCCTCCTCGCGTATCTTTCCTATCGCCGCCTCGTGGCTCAGCTCGGCATCATCTACCTTGCTGATGAGTCCGGGATAGGTCTCCATAACCGCTTTGTCGCTCATCAGCAAAGCATCACAGCTTATGTGGCCCTTCGTCTTTGGAGCCTCAGCCGTTATTATACCGCGCGTTATGACCCTGCTCTCGTCCATTATTACCGCTTTGCTCGCGTTTATTCCGGCTGCGCCTTTACCCTGGAGGTACATCTCTCCGCCGAGATCAACGTACCAGTCCTTCTGGCCGAGGAGGATGCCGTTAAGCTCGACGTAGCCATTTTCATCCACCCAGTACTTCGGGTTGGCGGTGTTGCTCTTGCCCGTTCCCAGCCCGACGGTGGTGTTTATGAAGCGCGCGTTCTTCCCTATCCTAGCTCTCGTCATAGGTCTCGTGTGGACGTATTCAGGCCAGTTCTGCAAAACGGTGAGTTGGCCCTTGGCGTTTTCGCCGAAGTATGCCTCGGTCATGTCGAGGTGGAGCGAGTGTCTGACGAGTATCGGCGCTGTACAGCCCTCAATAAGGTGGAACTCCGTGTTGGGTTCGGCGATTATGATTATGTGCGGTGCCTGAGCTAATGCACTCTCCTGGATTAAGAAGAACAGGTGAAGCGGGAAGGGAACCTTTAATCCTTCTTTGACGTAAAGGAAGATTCCACCGTTCCACACCGCCGTGTGATATGCTGTCAGCTTGCTTTCATCAACGCGGAAGAGCCTGAGGAAGTGCTCCCTTACTATATCTGGATATTTCCTGACGGCCTCCTCAGTCGGGAGGACGATGAGACCCTTCTTAGCCCACTCCTGAAGGAACTGGTTGTAGATAACGCCGGTGTCGGTCTGAACCGCTAAGCCGGCTATGTATTTCTGCTCGACCTCGCTTATGCCGAGTCTGTCCAAAAGGGCCTTCATCTCGGGCGGCAAATCCTCAAGGCTTTCAATGTGCTCTGGAACCCCTTCAACTTCAGGCTTCGCTATGAAGTGGAGTAAATCCTCCTCGCTTATCACGGGGTCGTTGTGGGGCGCCCTCTCAAAGGCTTCCAGAGCCTTGTAGCGAATCCTCGTCATCCACTCGGGCTCTTTGTTCCTCCTCGCGAGTTCTTCAATCTGGTTCTCTATTATGGCCTTCGCATCACTCATGGTTATCGTCTCAGTCATCGCAACCACACTCCTCGAATATAACTTGGAAGCCCTTCTCCTCAATCTCTCTCACGAACTCACCACCGCGGTTCATAACTATCCTCCCATCCCTCATGACGTGAACCTGGAAGGTGCTTGGGTCGAGGTGGCCGAGAATTCTTCCGTAGTGGGTGATCAGGAGTATCGCCGTCCCTTTCCGGTGGAGCTCCTCTATCTTCCTGCTTATGACGCTCAGCGAATCAACATCAACGCCACTGTCAGGCTCATCGAGGATGAGGAGCTTTGGCTCTATAAGGAGTGCCTGAAGGAGTTCGAGCCTCTTTCTCTCCCCACCGGAGAAGCCTACGTTTACGTAGCGGTGGAGGTCTTCCTCGGTGAACCAGAGTTCCTTTGCCTTCTCAACTATCATGTCGTAGGCCTTAACGGGGTCGATGCTCTTAAGCTCCACAAGAACCTGCTGGAGGAACTCGATTATCTTTACCCCCTCCACCTCCGGAGGAACCTGGAATGCCAAAAAGATTCCCCTCTTGGCCCTTTCGTCAGGACCGAGCCCGTTGATTTCCTCTCCCTCGAAGAGGATTCTGCCCTCGGTTATGGTGTACTTTGGATGGCCGGCTATCGTTAATGCCAGCGTTGATTTTCCGCTCCCGTTCGGTCCCATTATCACGTGGAACTCGCCGGGTTCAACTGAGAGGTCAACGCCCCTCAGTATCTCCTTGTCCTCAACTGAAACGTGAAGGCTCTCAACTTTGAGCATTAGCTCACCTCCGTGGGTAGCGTTCATGGGACGTTTTTTAAGAATTTCTGGACAGAAATGGGAAACAAATATCAGAAGAGGGGGAGGCTCTCCCTTATCTTCCTCAGGAGCTCGTCCTTGGCGGGAGAGTCCTCAAGGGCTATCTCAAGCACCTCGTCTATCCTCTCCACAGGGTAAATCTCTATTCTCTCGGCCTTGTCCGGGCTGAGGAAGACGTCCTTCTCGTTGGCCTTGGGGATTATGACCTTCTTTATCCCGGCCTCTATGGCCGCCTCTATCTTGGGTGTTGCGCCCCCAATGGGGAGAACTTCACCGCGGACGCTTAGCGAACCCGTCATGGCAACGTCCTGCCTTATGGGGATGTTCTCAAGGGCCGAGATAACGGCCGTTGCAACGCTTATGCTTGCCGAGTCCCCTTCAACGCCCTCGTAGGTCTGGAGGAACTGGACGTGGATGTCGTAGCGGCTTATGTCCTCGCCCTTGTAGCGCTTGATTATCGCCGAGACGTTCTGGACGGCCTCCTTCGCTATCTCGCCGAGCTTTCCGGTGACTATTATCTTGCCCTCCTCCTTGCTTGCCGCTGGAGCGACTACGGCCTCTATCGGCAACACTATACCGCTGGCCTCCCCAATGACGGCCAGACCGTTGACCCTTCCTATCTCGCTCCCCTCGGTCTTTATGACCTGGTACTCCTTCTTCCTCTCGATATACCAGTCGGCAAGCTGTTTCTCCAGTGGTTTCGCCAGTTTGAGGGCCTCAAGGACGTCCTCCCTCTCGACGTACCTCTTGCCCTTCTTGACCGCTATGTCGCCAGCAGCTCTGACTATTCCACCCAGATCGCGAAGGCGGAGCGTGAGGTGGCCCTTCCTTCCTGCCCTCTTCTGGGCTTCTCTAACTATCTCCTCAACGGCATCCCTTGTGAAGTGGGGAATCTTGCCATCACGCTTTACCTCCTGAGCAACGAACTGGACTAGTTTTCTTCTGTTCTCTATCGTGTCTGGCATAGTGGTGCGCATGTAGACCTCGTAACCGTAGCCCCTTATACGGGAGCGAAGAGCGGGATGCATCTTGTCCACTGTATCAAGGTTTCCGGCAGCGACGAGGATGAAATCACACGGCACCGGCTCAGTTCTCACCATGGCACCGCTCGAAAGCTCGCTCTGGCCCGTTATGGGAAACTTCTTCTCCTGCATCGCCGTGAGGAGGCTCTGCTGCATCTTCAGGCTTAGCGTTGCTATCTCGTCTATGAAGAGGACGCCCTTATGGGCGCGGTGTATCATTCCGGGCTCAACGCGCTCGTGGGCCGGCGTGCCGAGTCCGCCTGAGTTCTTGACGAAGAGGCCGTTGGCGAGCAGGTTGCCCTTCTCCGTGGTGAGGTTGTAGGTTACCTCAACTTCCTCCCAGGTCTCGATGAACGTTCTCCTTTTGCCCTTCAGAATCTTTTCAAACTTCTTTCTCAGCTCGTCGGCTCTCTTGGCATGTCTTGATTCCTTTGCCCCCTCAAGGTATTTCCTGACCTCCTCCAAGAACTTCGTCCTCTTTGCGGGGGAGAGAGTTATCGGTACAAATTCGAGGAAGGTTAGGACGTTGTCTACTGACTGGGAGAGGATTAACCTGACCTTGTGCTTGCCCTTTGCCTCGTCAATCCTGAGCTTTGCCTCGATTCCGAAGAGGCCCAGATACCATGCCAGCTCCTCGAAGAAGGGAACTTTCTTTTCGAGCTCATCGGTGAGTTGGGCTATCTCAAGGGTTCCGTTGAACTTTATGCCCTCCCCATACACTGCAAACCTCGGAACGCTACCGTCTCCGCTGTAGAGACCGTCGAAGAAAGCAAGGAAGAGGGAGGGCTTGAGCCTTATCCACCACGGAATTTCAAGTTTTACCTCTGTTTTATTGCCCGTGGGTGCGCCGAGGGCCACGAAGAACCTTATTATCCTCCTATCCCACGTTCTGAAGAGGATACTCCTCCCCCTAGCTTGGCGGTTCTCCTTTATCTCATAGTTAAACTCGCCGAAGAGCTCTCTAAGCATCTCCACGAACTTTTCAACCGCTTCTCTTTCGCTGGAGATGAAGCTGAGCGTGTTGAGGTTCTTGTCTATGCTACCGTCGCTGAAGAGAGCCCCCATGAGGAGGGCGATTTTTTCGAGTCTCTCATCCTCGCTAGTGAGTGGAAGGAGGCCAAGCTTTCTGAGCTCCTCGGCCATTTTCAGGGACTTTGGCTTTGCTCCTTTTTCCCACCAGCGGAGCGTGCTGACCTTTATGCCCAGTTCCTTGGAGGCTCTCTTGTAGCCGTGACCGGTTTTTTTCCGATACTCCTTCCAGCGAGAGTATTCCCTGATTTTCTCTTCCTCGCCGTAGGTTCTTGCAATGGAGAACTCATCAAGAATTACCAGTGGATGCCTAACTAGCTCGTCCTCGGAGGTTATCTCCCCTGCCTCTTTGAGGCCCGTAAGGGTGTAAACCTTATGCTCGGGCGTAAGGGTGAACCAGTAGTCCTTCTCCAAGTTAACCACTCGTCTCAGTTTCTGCTTTCCCAACCTCTTGTTCGCGTAGAGAAGCTTTGTAAAGCCATCCTTTGTGAGCACCTCAACGTTTTTGTCCCTGAAGTCGTGGTAGACGACCTTAATGTCCCCGTCCATACCCTCTCCTGAAGGGTCCTTTAGGGCCCCTTCAACGAAGTTTTTGAGCTTAAGAGCCATTATTCTGCCGTTTTCCCTGATAACAATGCTCTCCTTCCCGCTAAAGCACTGGAACGGGTCGTGTCTGACATCGCCGAGCAGAGCACCGGCGTGTGCGCCGGTTGCGTCAACGAAGGGAGCTTTGCTCCTTCCGCAGTTGTCAACGAGTAGTTTGGGCACCAGAACGGTGTTGCGGAAGCGCATGTTGGAGAGGGCCATCATGGTCAGTATGATGACGAAGAGGCCCATCAGGAGTGTAGTCGCTGAGAACTGGAGGAAGAGGGCGAACATCACCGTCAGCATGACGAAGAGCAGTATGTAGGACTTTATGCTCTCCTGACTCTTGGCCTTCTCGCGATACTTCTGAACTATCCTCCTTCCCTGGCAGGCCGGGACAGTTTTGATTTTAGGCATGTTCTCATCTTCCGGATTGGGGAAGACCAGTATGTCCTCAAGGTTCTCCGTGGGTAAGAGTTCTGCCATCGCCTGACCAAGCATTGACTTTCCGGTTCCGGGTTCGCCTATGAGGAGGACGTGTCTTTTCTGGGTGGCTGCGGTCTTTATAACCTCCACGGCGTGATCCTGGCCGATGACCTGGTCTATGAGCTTCTCGGGAACCCTGATTTCCTCAGTCGTATTGAAATCAACCCCTAGCTCAAGACTCTCCCCGTACTCACGTGGGGTGAACCCATCAACCTTCTCCTCACCCATTTCCAGTCCCTCTTCTACCTACTAAGTCCCAATGCTCGGGCCCACTTATAACCTTTATCGAGCCTAGAAAAAGATAAAAGAAGGGAGCGAGAAGTCTGAACGGTGGGGGTTATGAGGGTTGAAGACCACGTCGCGTTCACGGCAAGGCACCTTGACTGGGAAGTCGCGAAGAAGCTCACCGAGATGGAGGATGAAAAGATAGCGCTCTTCCTGTCGGCAGTTTCGAACTCCGTCAACGAAAGGATTCCCTTCTACTTCGGAGAGGTTCTCGACGTCGAAGGGCTTACTTCCCTCGCTGAAGAGCTGAGGAGAGAAAACCTCACCGAAACCGTAATGCTCCTCAAGTCCCCGGGCACTGCCAGAAAGCTTGGGGCCCTCGTAAAGGAAACCGATAAGAAGCTGAAGAAGCTCCTCGTCGATGCCTCCAGGGCCCTCCTCGTCAGGGAAGCCCTGCGCGGTATAGCGCCCGTTGACTACCCGGGGGGTAGTTTGAAGGGAGTTGAGGTTGAGTTCCCCTTCGAGGGGCCCCACGTGAACTTCACCGCAAAGCACGGCAGGTGGATAGTCGTCAAGAGGCTCATAATAGACGAAAAAACCCCGATGGTTGACGTTGCCAGATTGCTGGCGAGCATAAACGAGACCGCGACGCTGAAGATACCCGCTTACGCTGGAATCAACATCGAGGGCATCGAGAAGGAGTTCCCATTCAAGAAGGTCAAGAAGGGCGACATACCAAAGGTCATAGAGGCCTACGAGGCACTGGAGGTTGAGGCCTTCGCGGAAGAGCCCTTCATCGAACACGCCCGCGTCTTCGCGCTCCGCACGGCCCTCGGTAAGATAGGCCTCCCCCTGGACGTCCCCTCGAAGAACCTTGAGAAGTACCTTGAGAAGAAAGTATGATGACGCCGAGGACACCCGAGGGAAGCCAATGAGGACTCTTCGCTTCGCTGACGCCAGATAGAGTCCCACACCGATTTATTTTCTATTTTGAAGCTTTTTCTTACCTTATGAACTGGAACACTTCCCGAAAAGTTTTTAATAACATTTGTGAACTAATATCCCGGGGGTGATGGGTATGGTGAGCAGGGTTCCCGTTTACACCGAAAACGCTCCCAAGCCGATAGGGCCATACAGCCAGGGGATAATCGCCCACAATCCGGACAAGGTAATATTCGTTTCGGGCCAGATACCAATAAACCCCGAGACGGGAGAGCTGGTAAAGGGCGACATCAGAGTCCAGGCGAGGCAGGCAATAGAGAACCTCATAGCAATACTTGAGGCAGCGGGGGCGACGGTTGATGACGTCGTCAAGGTGACCGTTTACCTCGACGACATAAAGGACTACGAGGAGTTCAACAGGGTTTACGAGGAGTACTTCGGCCATTCGAAGCCAGCGAGGGCCGTCGTTGAGGTCTCGAAGCTCCCCAAGGGAGTCAAGGTCGAAATCGAAGCGATAGCCGTGCTGTGATTTCGAAGCCTTTTTAACCCAGGACTCCCCTTTTTCCACCATGAGGGAAGTGAAAATAAGGAGGGAACTCCTGGAGTACCTTCTCGAACTAGCCAGAAACGCCTATCCAAACGAGTTTGCAGGCTTCCTGCGGGAAAAGGACGGGGTCTTTGAAGAAGTCCTGATAGCCCCAAACCCCCACTCGGGTCCCCGTTCGGTTTTCTTCGATACGTGGATGCTCCCCTACGACGAGAGCGTAAAGGGGACCGTACACTCTCATCCATCTCCAAACCCTCACCCTTCCGAGGCCGATCTTGAGTTCTTCTCAAAGTTCGGAGGGGTTCATATAATAATAGCCTGGCCCTTCACCGAGGAGAGCGTGAGGGCCTACCTGAGCGATGGAAGCGGGGTCAGGATAAGGATTGTCGAGTGATTCAATTGAAAAATCTTATTAGGAGATTGTTCCTTTATTCCTCTGGTGAACGGCAATGAAGGTTAAGGAAATCGTGGAGAAGCTTAACGAGAGGCAGAAGAAGACTGTAAGAAAGTGCATCGAAAACTGCGGGCTTCCCGAGCTTGAAGCAGAGGTCGAGGCAGAGGTTCCAACGGACGTCATCGAGTTCCTGAAGGTTATAGCCAACCCCCTCCGCTTCAAGATACTCAAGATGACCCGCGACCACTGGCTCTGCGTCTGTCTTTTAGCTCAGGTTCTTGAGGCCGACCAGACCCTCATAAGCCACCACCTCAGAACCCTGAAGAGGCTTAACCTAGTTGAGGAGAGGAGAGAGGGCAGGATGCACTTCTACCGCGCAAGGAGGGACGTGATAGAGAACTACCTCAAGAAGGTCGGGGTGGAGTTGCTTGGTGAATGAGGAGCAGAGGGCCGTTGATGAGCTCGTGAAGGAGCTCGGTGGCTACTGGAAGCCCTTTGAGATGCTCGCCGCTCTGGTTGAGGAGGTAGGCGAGCTGGCAGATGCAATGCTGGCCTTTGAGGGCGTCAAGGGAAAAGCTGACAGGGAGAAAGTCGAGGAGGAGTTGGGGGATACACTGTTTGCCCTAATCTGCATAGCCAATTACTACGACATAGACATCAGGGGAGCAATACTGAAAAGCGTTTCAAAGTATAGGGCCAGGGACGGATGAACGAACATGTTCATGTTACACACCGTTAAAATTTTTTCCCGGAATCTCCGAACCTTTTCCTTATTAGGATGACCTAATGAGACATTTGAAGGGTATTAACCAAAACCTTTTTATACAGAATATCAAACCAAGAATGAGAAACAAACGGAGGTGGGCACATGGTTGATAAAATAACCCCCATAGACCTTCGTATTTTAAAGTTGCTGTCCAAGAATGCACGCCTCACATACAAGGAGCTTGCCGAAATGCTCGGAACAACGAGGCAGAGAATTTCACGGAGAATGAACCGGCTTGAGCAGAACGGTGTCGTTCTCAGGTACACAGTAATTCCGAACTATGACCTCCTCGGCTACATCCACGTTATCCTCGGCGTCACCGTAAAGCCTGGTATCGACCTTGACGAGGTCATAAAGGAGCTTGAGAAGGATGAAAACGTGAAGATAATCCAGCGTGCCCTCGGCTCCCACAACCTCGTGCTTCACATTATAGGGCCGAAGGACATGAAGGAGCTTGAGAAAATAATTTCCGGGGTTACGAAGAAGATACCCGGGATAGACAATCTCGACATCACCTTCATAACAGAAACCGTCAAGTTCGAATCCCTCTGATTTCCTTTCTCTTCTTCATGGTAATGGAAAAGCGTAATAAATCCCCACCATAACAAGGCCCGGGTGTGCAGTGATGCTGGAGCGGCTCCTCATTGACGGTGCAGTGGTAACAGTACTCGGCCTCGGTTCCTACAAGATGAGGGCCCTTGATGGCAAGGGGGCAACGGCGGCGGCAATTCTTGGCCTCATAGTCATCGAGTTCGGGGGTGTTTATCCATTTCTCGCCCTGTTCACGTTCGTTGCACTAGGAGTGGTAGCCACCAAGTACCGCTACCGGGAGAAGGCAAAGCTCGGCCTCGCTCAGTCCAACGGTGGAATAAGGAGCTGGGGCAACGTCCTTGGAAACGGCCTCGCACCCCTTCTATTTGTCCTCCTTGAGGTTCTCCTCAAACAGGACGCCCTCTGGGCCGGAACCTTTGCGAGCATAGCAACCGTCAACGGGGACACCCTCGCGAGCGAGCTTGGAAAGGTATTTGGCAAGAGACCCCGGCTGATAACAAACTTCAAGCCTGCCAAACCCGGGACGAACGGTGCTGTATCATTGGAGGGGGAAATTTTCGCCTTTCTGGGGGCTATTACGATAGCGCTCTTTGCGCTTCCGCTCACAGCCGACAAGCTCAGGATGTTGCTCGCGGTTACTCTCGGAGGATTCATAGGGGTTAACATCGATAGTCTCATCGGGGCAACCCTCGAAAACAGAGGGATAACGGACAATAACTCAACGAACTTTCTGGCAAGCCTTCTGGGCGGAATAACCGGTGCGCTGGCCTTCTTCATAATGGGCGGATGATGACTACGGCGGATTCCCGAGCGGTGAGGACGACCTTAGGGTCTGACGCCAAAAAAGAAAAAGTCACTCTTCACCCTTTCTCAAAAACTCCTCGTAAATCCCCCAGAGGGAAACGAGTGTCGCCGGAATTCCATGTTCGGTGGCGAAGGTCATGTATGGAGCGAGGTCAACGACGTAATCGGCGAACCTGAAGAGACCGCGGGGTATTCCCTCGCGGGAGCCTATGAAAACCACTATCTCCCTGGCGTAGTGCATGTCCCTCGCGAGCTTCTCCTTGACTTCCGCCAGCGTGGGCCCCTTCGGGTCGGTTATTATCAAAAGCCTCTTGTTCCTCCTCTTGTCCCTGACGACCTGATAGAGGTCCCATAAAGAAACGGGAACCTTCTCCACCTTCCAGGGATAGGCATCCTTCTGAACCCTATACCTGCTCTCCTGGCCGACCTTGACACCGCGGAGGAACTCCATAAGCTCAAAGGCGTCCATCTTCTCCTTGGGGGCTATTATGAGTTCCTTGACCTCAAAGGCTTGGGCAGCCCTGCCGATTTTCTCCCCAAACTTCCTGCAGGCCTTGTAGTCGCCCCAGTAGGGCATCTGGACAACCGTGAGCTTGGAGAAGAGCTTCCTCGCGTCTATCTTGTCCGGGGTGTACTTCCTGAACTCCTCGCCGGGCAGAACGGAGACGTAGGCTTTATCTCCGATTATCTCGACGTGGACGACTTTGTCGGGCCAGCTCAGGTTAACATCTGCCCCGGTAAGCTCCCTCACCCTTGCCCCGAGAACCCTGTTGACGTCGATGCTCGAAAAGTTGTGCTTTCCGCGCCTCTTGGTTTTCACCGCGAAGGTCTCGTTCTCACTTATGAGGGGAGCTATCGCCTCGGCCGTGCCTGCTATCGCCTCCAGATCGGCCGGAACTTCCTTCAGAACCGGAATTACGCGCTCGACCTCCGGTACCTCAAGAAGCTTTTCCTCCGCTTTGCTGTCATCTGTCTCGACGAGAACAAGCCCTGTGTAGCCCATTGGGGCTATCCATACCTTGGCATCGGGGAGGATTTCTTTGATGTAGTTGCCGGCGACGGCCTCCATGTCACGCTGGGTCTTGACTAGGAACTTCATGATGGCACCTCCGGGAAAATCGACGGAAGGATTAAAAAGCGTGCCGGTTGAGTAGAAGAGACCGGGGCCTCAGGCCCCCGGCTCGGCGAGAACCTTTATCTTCCTGACCTCTGCGCGCTTTATCGGGTATATCTTCCTCGCTTCCTTGGCTATCTCGCTGGCTATCTGGCCGTTCACCGACTGAAGGACGAAGTCAGCGAAGTTAAGCTCCTCGGCCTTCTTGTAGATGATGTCCTGGATTATTTTCCTTATGGCCCTCTCCTGACTGGTCTGTATGCGCCTGTAGGCTATTACCATGCCCATAACGCGAAGCTTGTAGCCGTCCTTGGTGGTGATGTTGAATATGCCGTCAACTCTCGTCGTCCTCCTCCTGACGAGGGAGCGAATGTAGCTCCTCGCAAGGGTGTGGCCCTTGAACTTGGTGTAGGCGTTCTGCCCCTTCACGTCGTAGACCTGGAAATAGAGCTTGACGTGGCTCTTGGTGAAGTCTCCCGTGAGGTCCCTCAGGGTGGTCTCAACAACCCTACCTATGACCTTTTCGGGATCGTCAGCCGGGGTAAGGCCTATCTCCTTGCTCCCGAAGAACTCGGGGGCGTAGACGATGTACCAGTCCTTCATCTTCCACTTGTCCTTTGCCGCGGCGGCCCTACGCCTTGGGTTACCCTTTGCCATCTTAACACCTCCACTTCACACCTTTTCGGTCATTTCCTCCGCGATCTTGACCGAAAACACTAAATCATCGAGCGCTTTGATGAGTGTCTCAATCTCGCCCGAGTATTTAACCTTTGTTATAACGTCTCCATCAACCCATCGGGTTACCACATTTAAACTTTTCTTTAGCCCCTCCGGGATCGCCTCGTTGTCAACCTGAACGGCCCGGGCAACGGCTTCCGCCTTCCGGCGGTCACGGTAGTGCCAGACCAGCTCGACGGAAGCTTCAATCTTCACCCTGCTTCCCCTCCACCTGTCTGGCAAGGGCCTCGTTCAGCAACTTTATGAAGTCCTCTATCCTGTCCCTCGGGAACCTTATGCCGGCCGCTATGGCGTGGCCCCCTCCTTCGCCACCGAGCTTTTCGGCGACTTCCCTCAAGGCCTCCCCGAGGTGATAGCCCTTCTCCAGGGCCCTCTCTGTGGTTCTTGCGGAGCCCTTTACCAGATTCTCGTCCTCCTCGCTGTCGGCCAGCACGACCACGGGCTTTTCCGGATTGGCCAGGCCAGCGTTTATCGCCATGTTAGCCGCTATTCCGACGAGGGTGTCCCTGATGTTCTTTCCAGCATAGAAGACGTAAGCATGCTCTCCCTCCTCAACCATGCTCCAGTTCTGGATTATGAACTTCCTCGCCTCTATCTGCTCCCTCTTGTACTCCTCAAGCATCTTGACTGCCTTCTTGAAAGCGTCCTCGTCGCCAAGGCAGATGGCAACGCCGAGGGTTCCAGCGTTTAGGCGACCCGTCGCGTTCAGCAGGGTTGCGAACTCCCTAGCCTCGTGCCTCGGGTCGCCCTCAGGGTAGAGGGGACTAACCACGACGTCACCGATGAGTCTGTCTATGGCCTCCTTAGGCGAGGCGTGCTTTATCATGTGAACCAGAAGGGCCTCGTGGAGCTTTCTCTTCTCTTCCTCCCGCAACTGCCAGTACTTCAGCTCGGGGTCAAAGCCCCTGCTCCTGAGCCACTCTATGGCCTTCCTCTCGTCGCCCGTTATCTCCGGTATCTCCGGGTTGGTCGCATAGGCAAGCATCTGATAGAGGGGCCTGCTCTCCCTTCCGAAGAGCCTTAGCTCCTTCCTGACCTCAAGGATTCCAAGTTTTTTCCCGTCCTCGATTATTTCGAGGTTGAGGCCATGAAAGGTTCCGTCTATTTCCTGCATGTCCCCAACTGCGCCGACCGTGGCTATGTAGGCAGAGTCCATGTTCTTCCCCTTCATCTCCCTGGCAACGAAGTAGGCAACACCGGAACCGCTTAAATCGCGAACGCTGTTGGCCCCGAAGGGGACTGGGTTCACGAGGACGTGGGAATCACTGGAGAAGTCCCCTTCAGGGGGATGATGATCAGCCACGACAACGGTGGCAAAGTCGAGCTTCTTCTCTATGAGGCCGATTGAACCACTCCCTAGGTCGCTGAAAACGTAGATTTCCCTTCGCTCCTTGGCGAGCTCCTCGATGAGGTCTTCGCTGACCTGCTTGACAATGCTGAGCTGAAAGCTCCCGCCCTCCCTCGCGACAGCCTTGGCCAGAATCGCGCCAGCGGTTATTCCATCGGCGTCGCGGTGGGAGATGAGCCTTATGGTGTGGCCTAACTCGATGTGCATCTTGATTAGCTCCGCACCCTCCCTGACCCGCTCCAAAAAGGCCTCCCTGTCCATGGTATCACCGCAAGAAGAAGAAAGGGATTAACGAACGAGCAGCTTTGCCTTCTCAGGATCGTAGCGCCACTTTGCGGGCAACTTTCCGGTTCTCCTGTAGTACTTGACGAGTCTCCTTATCTTGCTCTCGATGAGCTGGAGGCCCCTCCTTGAGTGCTTGTCCTTCGGGTGCATCTCAAGGTGCTTCCTCAGGTTAACTGCCCTCCTGATAAGGGCCATGAGGTCCTCCGGTATCTCCGGGGCAAGGCCATTCTCCTCAAGGATCTTGGTTATCTTCTTCCCCGTCACAAGCTTAACGCTCGGGATGCCGTACTGATCCCTGAGGATTGTCCCTATCATGGCCGTGCTGTAGCCTTCCTTCCTGAGCTTTACAACGAGAGCCTCGACCTCCTCCGCCGTGTACTCAATCCAGGTCGGCGGAGCGGTCCTCGGAGGCTTCTTTGAGCCTGACTTACCCCTCTTTCTCGCGTGTATCCTTGCCATACGAACACCTCCCGGTGACGGCCAGCTCCCGCCAGCCGCCCCTTCGGCTTGGAATCGAAACCGGCTTTAAAAGGTTTGCCGTTACGATGTATGGCAGATTACCTCGCCCCTCCCCCTTCCCCTCCAGCTACACATGTCAACGAGGTTTCCATGGGAGTCATAAAGATAAGCTGTATCACCCCTATTTCTCCAGACAGGCCTTCTCATTCCCCAGTATAGGTCGGTCTCCGTATTGGTTCCCCTTCCCGTGTGAATTGTGACCGTTGCCCCCGGCTGCAGAACGAAGGGGGGAAAGATAAAGGGGTGTCTCCTGCTTCTCCTGCCGTTACCCAGAAGCTTCCAGCCCGTCAGGTTGGCAGGCTCATCACCGATGTTCTTCAGGACGACATATTCATCATTCAAATCAAATATGTCGGGAATAAAACGTCCACCAGCATCATAGTGAACCTTCAATATGACAACTTTCGCCCCCTCAGCTGTCCAGACCTCTACCTCAGGCACGGACTCAACGGCGTTCATAACAGCCCTGATGGTGAAGAGTATTATGACCAGAGAAACAGCTATGATGAGAAGATACTCAAGCGTGCCCTGTCCTTTTTTCATCCCATACCACCATTTCAGATTTGGACGATAAAGTATATAGGGGTTTCCCAGAAATGTGGCTTGCAAAATTCAATTGAGAATAAGGAAAAGAAAATGTCGTCGAATGGAACGATTTGGAACGTTTTTACAGGCAACGTTTCACCGTATCCTTAATAACCCCAAACGCAGTAGTGAAAACGGTGGGGACACGTGAGAAAGACATGTTCAACCCTCCTGCTGATTGGTATACTCATCACCTCACTGCTTCCGGTCTCCCTTGTCCAGGGAGATGGAGCAAAAGCACCCGAAGGGCTTCCAAAAGCCTCGCTTGAGCTACTCCGGATACTCAACATAACCTCTGGTTACGTCTCATCGCTGATAGACAACGAGAGCCAGGAGAAAGTTACCGAACTCTATCAAAACGCCTCCGAGCTGAAAAAACTTGCGGAGAAGCTGTACTCCGAGGGGAACTACACCGGGGCGATGAAAGTAGCAATCGAGGCCATGCACCTCTACAAGGCGATACTCGTCTCGATCCGCGTTGGAGAAACCCCCGGAAATGAAATACTGGCAAGAGCACTCGTTGAGCTCCACATAACAGAGCACGCCCTAAAATACGCCAACAGAACTCTGAAAAGGCTCTGCCACGGAGGAGGAAACTGCATCCTCCTTAGGGAGAACTACAACGAGACCCTGAGGGCATTCCTGAAGGTGAAGGAAGACGTTGAAAAGAAGAACTACACCGCGCTCGGGGCAGACCTACAGATGATGGTCAAGGCCAGGAAATCCCTTGAGGAAGCGATGAGGGTCTCAATGAAGTTTGCCGTCGAGAGAAACACCCCACTGCTTGTGGAGGCCCAGCTGAGGGCCCTTGACAAACTCATAGCGAGGCTTTCCGCTCTCAACACCAGCGACCCCGAAATGAGGGAACACATAGCCGAGCTGAAGAGCGAGAGGGTCCTGCTCCTTGAGGCACTCAAAGAGAACAACCCGCAGAAAGCCCTTGAAATACTGAAGAGCCTCAGGATGGAGGTCATGAGAACAATACGGCTAATTGGGCGTGAGAAGAGAGCCGGCGAAGGACAGTGGAAGTTCCCGGAAAAACCCGATAAACGAGGGCAGAACGGGAGCAGAAAAAGAGGACATGGGGGAAACCATTGAACTCCAGTTTTCCTTTGAGAACCTTCAAAAATACTCGGGAGGTAGTGCGGAATGAGAAAAGTCATCCTCACAGTGCTCCTGACCTTTATCATCCTCTCACCTGCGAATGCACAGGGAAGTTTCAACTCAATAAGCATAGAGGTTTACAACACCGGTTACGTCAGAGTCACGGAGATTTTTGTCCCCTCAAACGTTACAGTGGTAATTGAAGTTCCCCTCCTGACTAAGGACGTAGAGGCCTTGAGTGTGGCTGACGAGAACGGGAACCCAGTTCCCTTCGAGCAGAACGGGAGTACCGTCGAAGTTTACCTGACCGCCAACGTGAGCTTTCTCAACATTACCTACTTTACCACCGAGCTGACTTCCAAACAGGGAGACGTGTGGACTTTGACCTTCAGCTCACCGATTCCGGTGACGGTAACGTTCCCCTCCGGAACCGTCATAGTTGACCTGAGCGACGTCCCCCTGAAGATTTCAGGAAACTCGATAACGATGCCCCCCGGAAACCAGAGCATATCTTACACTCTACCTCTACCGATAACCGAAACTACAACCGAAACCAGCACAACATCAACCATTACGGAGACATCAACCACCAAAACCACATCATCGAGCACCACCAAAACCTCAACTACAGCCCAGACCTCATCCGAGAGCAGGAGCAGCAGCTCAAGTCCCGCCCCCACTTCCTCCCCCTGGCCGGTGCTCGGGGCGGTCGTTCTGGTGCTCCTCGCCGGGGCAGGTTTCTTCCTGTGGAATAGGTCGGGAAAAGGGAACACTGAGGGTGAGGATGAACTCGTTGAGAAGCTGAAGGCCCTCGACCTGAGCGAGGAAGAAATGGAGGCCCTCCTCTATATCCACAGGCACGGAGGAAGGGCTAGGCAGGCAGATGTGAGAACCGCCCTCGGACTGCCCAAGACCACAGCATGGAGGATGTTCAACAGGCTAGCCGAGAGGGGACTCGTGAGGATATACAAAAAAGGCAAGGAGAACTGGGTAGAGCTAAAGCTCTGAAATCTTCCCTTGTTTTTTAGATATCTTTGTTTAAAGCCTCCATTCGGTTGAATGGAATCATCTGAAACGTTTGTTCCACTGGAGTCCTCAAATAGGAGTTGAGCCAAGCTGGTAACGGTGATCGGCATGAAGAGGGGTCTGGCACTGGCGGTGACCCTCTTGCTGGTAGGTAGTGTTATACCACTGGGCCTCGCCACCAACACAACCGCGAGCAACGCGACCGGAAGCACCTCTGTGCTCCTTGACAACACCACCAGGGAAGGGGTCATAGCAACGCAGCTAATCAAGGAGCTCCAGAGGTTGGCCAGCTTCGCCGAGAAGAAGATAGAACCGATTAAGGACAGGCTCCCTCAGAACTCAAGCATAATCAAGTATTACGAGCTGGCCGAGGAGTACAGAGGGAAGGCCCTTGAGGAGTACAACGAGAGCGACTACCACAACTCAATCCTCGACTCCCTGACTGCGATGCACTACTACAAGAGGGCTCTCTCAAGGCTCAGAGAGGGCAGGGAAAGAGTTGAAGAGGCGAAAGCCCACGTTAGGGCACAGGCTGAAAGGATGAACGAGTACCTCGCCTTCGTGAGAAAGGTCATAACTCTGGCGCAGGAACAGGGAATTGACATCACCAACCTGAGCAGGGCCTACAACGAGACCGTCGAGGCCTACAAGACAGTTCTGAACGACCTCAGAGAGAAGAACCTGACCAGAGCTAGGGAAGACCTTGAGGTTCTCAGAGAGAAGATGATACTCCTCAACAACGAGTTCAGAATGGTTCGCCGGGAGCTGGCCTACAAGAACGCCGACAAGATAGTCAGCGCCTTCCTCAGAAAGGGCGAGAGGGGAATCGAGATAGCAGAGAAGGCCATAGAGTTTGGAGAGAATAAAGGCTACAACGTTACCGAACTCAAGGAGAGACTGGACGCCTTCAAGGCCCTCTACGAGCAGGTCAAGAACCTCTCGGCTGAAGGGAAGTACGACGAGGCACTCTCTCTTATTCAGGAGAACGGGGAGACCATAGCGAAGTTCCACGGGGCAATAACCTTCGTTATGAGGAAGGTTCATGAGAGGGAAGTCCAGAAGAGAGCCAGGAACATGAAGGCTTTCCTCAGAGAGATAGCTGACAGGATTCAGAAGGACAGGAGAGCCCTTGAGGGGCTTGAAAAGAAGGGCGTCGACACGAGGAGGGCGGAGCTCCAGCTGAAGGTTGCGGTGGAAGAGCTGAAGCTGGGAGTAGAGCTCGCAAGGCACGGGGAGCCAGCGAAGGCCAAGGCGCACTTTGAGATTGCCCTTGACCTGCTGAACCGCGTCGAGGGCTTCATCCTCACCCACTCCTGACCTTTCTTTTTGAGGGGGGCTGATAGAGTGGAGGGGAAAATAAGCGTCGTCCTGCTCATATCCCTCATCTTTTACGGGCTGGTTAGTGCCCAGTATACCACCTCTTCCCTCGTTCTGACCGTTTATGAAGACGGCTACGTGAAGGTCAACTACGAGTTGCTCCCCGATGAATACGTCTCCCAGATGGAGGTTCAGCTCCTCGGTGCTCACATTGAGGACGTAATGGTTGAGGACGAGAACGGAAATCCCCTGGACTATCAGCTCAACGGCAACGAACTCATGGTCTTCACTGACAACGCCAGCGTCGTAAACATAACCTACTACACCCCCGACCTGACCTCGAAGCAGGGAATCGTGTGGACGCTCAACCTGTCCTCCCCAGAGCCCTTCACGGTCGTCCTCCCTGAAAACGCTGTCGTCGTTGACCTCAGCGACATCCCCCTCCAGATAGCGGGCAACAGGATAACGATGCCCCCGGGGAACCAGAGCATCTCTTACACCCTGAGCGAGAGAGTGACAACGTCGGGAGCAGGTGGAACAGCAGAAAATACCGCTGGAAGGTCAGTTACCATTCTCCTCGTCCTTGTGGGTATCGCCCTTGCAGGGGGCGCGACGTATCTCGGAATGAAAAAGAAATCAGGGGGCTTCGGCGGCAGAATGCCAACGAGGGAGGAGTTTGAGGAGAGACTTAACAACCTCGACCTCAGCGAGGAGGAGAAAAGGGCATTGCTCTACCTCTTCGACAGGGGTGGAAGGGCGAGCCAGGCGGAGGTCAGGGAAGCCATAGGACTTCCGAAGACGACCGCATGGAGGATGTTCAAGAGGCTGGAGAAGATGGGTCTCGTGAGAATTCTTAAAGGGAAGAAGGAAAACTGGGTGGAGCTGAGGTTCTGATCACCTTATCCTCGCTCCCAGCTTTACTTCTTTGTCCGGCATGAGC